>DATEHU010000048.1 GCA_035279405.1 Gammaproteobacteria bacterium | reverse complement strand
CTCCTGGGCACCAACTCAAACACTTCTCGCTCGCAGTACCGTCCTTGGTAGGCTGTCCAGGGTGAACATCCATGTTCACCCGTTCGAGCGGATTGCCATGCCACTGGCATGGCAATAAAGACACCGCTCTCACCCTCTCCTAGGCACCAGCTCAAACACTTCATACTCATTGAGCCGCGCCTCGCCCAATGGTCTTTTCTTGGGCAATCAACTGAAGACGCGCGCGAATGCCGTCGGTTATGGATGCGCTGACGCTCTCCGGAAATCCCGCGGGCAAGCCAGCGAGAGCAGCGTCAATCGCGCTATCCACGCCCGCAAGAATTTCATCCAGAATGCCCTGGGCGAATTCACCCGAGAGGCCGCACCGTACCACCGTCTGTAGGAAGTGACGCGGCATAATTGAGTTCACCGTGTAATAGCGCCTGTCGCCGACCGCCATCGCAAACTTCATGCGATTGTGCTGAATCTGCCCTGCGTCCACATTGGGTTGCGCGGACATGACATCGTAGAGCGGCGTGAGGTGGAATCTGCCGCCAGAAAAAAGATAAATACTGAAATTCTTGGCGTGACCGTCGGTTGCTCCCAACAACCAAAATACAATTTGAGCCTTGAGAAACAGTCTTTGATCTTTGTCAGGCTCATCACTTGCTTTCAGCAGATCAAGCACTTGGCGGATACCGGGCCCACCCTCGGACTCATATTTACGCGTTGGCGGCACAGAGAGCGCCTGGCAGCAATCCTCCTGCGGAAGCCGCAGCAGCCGGCCGTCTAACGCCCAGTGCCGATCAAACCGCTCGACCACCAGCGCGCGTTTGCCACTGAATTCCAGCATCTGCGTCTTGGCCGCCGGCAAGCCGAATGCGGTCATCAAACGCATGCACAGATGTTCATTCTCGATACTCTGTGTGAGATCAATTCCGTTCGGCAGTTTGCCGATCTCCGGCTTGAGGATGTGCGTCGTCGCGGTGGTGCCGTGAGGCATTTGCCATTTGTCCTGCCAGTAGAGCAGTGCGGTCTTTTCCTGCGCTCCGGCCAGAGAAATGCGGAATTCCCCGCTTTCATCCACACCCAAGGGGGTGCGTTTCAGGTCGCCAAGGATACCGGCGATTTCCGTGTCGCTCAGGGGACGCGCCGAGATACCGCCCGCCGGATCCGGTTCTTCGCCATCGGGTAGGAACTGAAGTGCGCCGACGCAATCACGGCCGACGGCAGCAAGCAGGCTATAAGCATCCTTGCCGGCGGCTCCCACCCGCTCGGCCAGGCGGCGGCGGATTTGATCGTTGTCCGGCAGCAGGTTGTCGAACACCGCAATGACCGGATCGCCGATGAACCGGTCCTCACGCAGCGGCAGGGAGAGGGAAACCGGAGAAGCATGCTCCCAGTCGAGCCAGTTGCGGTCATACTGGAAATCAATGGCCCCGCTCGATTGACGTTGCAGGCGACCGACCAGGCGACTGTTCAGGAAAACATTCAGCGGGACGCGTGTGCGCTGCCGTGCCATCAGAACATTTCCTCGATCTTGTCCGTCGAGGCTTTAGTCCGCGGCCGGACGACCAGTTCCAGGTTAAGCGCCGTGAGCACCCCGAAGAGTGTACGGAGCTGAGTGCCCGCCTCCCCGGCTTCCAGTTCGGAAATCGTGGCTTGCCGCAGGTGTGTCTTTGTGCCCACATCGTTTTGGTTTATTCCCAGCGCGCGGCGGTGGCGGCGTACAGCATCACCGATCTGTTTAGGCGTTCGGGCGATTTGCTCGGCCATGGGACAACTCCAAGTGTCAGGTACTTATACGCTACAGCGTATATAAATACAATATACGTTACGTCGTATATTTTAACTTTATACGTTCGGTCGTATCAGAACCTTAGAGTGTCTAACAAAATGTGCGGTGATGGCCTCCGGCAAACCGAAATCCCCCCCTCACCCCCCTTTGCAAAGGGGGGCGGAGCGCTCTGCGCGCGGGGGGATTTGTCACGGGGTTCATTTTGTTAGGTGCTCTTAGAAGGAGACGCCGCGGATGGGCTTGTCGCACAGGTCTCCGGCGGAACGAAGAATCCTCGGCGTTTGAGAGGCAAGCAGACTGTTCAATGCACGCCGCGTGCCGACGGCTGCGGAAAGGAGCGATGTTTGTTGAAGGCATCAACCGTTGCCGCGCGAGATCCAGCGGGCGGTGGTAGGGCGAGTTGAAACGCGTGTCGCGTCCCAACGCCGGATGCCGGAACAACCCTTCCCATTCCCGAGCCAGCGCCTCTGCCTGCATCCCTGCGAGCACGCAGACTTACGACAACTCCTCGCCTAGTCACGCTCACCCGGTGGCAATGGCGCCAGCCCAAGCTCTTTCAGAAATTCATTGTGTCTTTTCGTTGCTGTGCGGATTTCGTCTTCAATTCTGACGAGCTCGGCATGGGTGGCCGCGAGATCAATCTCCTTCTCGGCCTCGGCCGTGCTCACGTAGCGCGAGATGTTGAGGTTGTAGTCGTTGGCGATGATGTCCCTGAGCGGCACACGGCGCGAAAAACGCTCCCGCTCCGTGCGCTCCCGGTAGGTCGAAACGATCCGCTCGATGTCCTCATCGGACAGGTGGTTCTGGCGCTTGCCCTTCACAAAATGCTCGGCGGCGTTGATGAACAGCACATCGTCAGGCTTCTTACACTTCTTCAGCACCAGGATGCAGACCGGAATGCCAGTCGAATAAAACAGGTTCGGCGGTAGCCCAATCACCGTGTCTATGTGGCCGTCCTTCAGCAGCTTGATGCGGATGTCCGCCTCCTTGCCGCCACGGAACAGCACGCCGTGCGGCAGGATGATGGCCATCACGCCATCGTCCTTCAGGTAATGCAGGCCGTGCAGCAGGAAGGCAAAATCGGCCGCGCTTTTTGGCGCCATACCGTGATTCTTGAAACGCATGTCCTCAGCCATCGCATCATTCGGCTCCCAGCGGTAGCTGAAAGGCGGATTGGCCACCACCGCGTCGAACTGCGGCTTCTTCGCCGGGTTGGTCTCGCGCAACCAGTCCCAGTCGTTCTTGAGTGTGTCGCCGTGCCAGATCTCGAACTCGGTGTCCTTGACCCCGTGCAGCAGCATGTTCATGCGCGCCAGGTTGTAGGTGGTGATGTTCGATTCCTGGCCGTAGATGCGGCCGATGGTGCCGCCCGCTTCGATCATGCGGTGGCGCACGTTTAGCAGCAATGAGCCTGAACCGCAGGCGAAATCGAAGACGCTGGCAAGCGACCGGCGCAAACCCTCCTTCGGCTCCTGGCTGTCCAGCGTGACGAGCGCCGAGAGGATGTTGGAAATCTGTTGCGGCGTGTAGAACTCGCCCGCCTTCTTGCCGGAACCGGCCGCGAACTGGCCGATCAGGTATTCGTAAGCATCGCCCAGCGTGTCGCTGTCGGTGGAAAACAGCGCCATGCCGCGCGCGATCTCGCTGATGATGGCGCAGAGCTTGGCGTTGCGGTCGGCGTATTTCTTGCCCAACTTGTCCGAAGCGAGGTTGATCTCCGAGAACAGCCCCTGGAACTTGCTCTGGAAGGATTCTTCCTCGATGTACTTGAAACCTTTCTGCAAGGTGTTCAACAGCTCGTCGTGCTGCGTCTTTGCCAGATGCACGATGTGGTTCCAGAGGAAGTCCGGCTTGATGACGTAGTGCGCCTTGCGCCGCATCTGCTGCTCGAACTGCGCCACGTCGCCGGAGTTTTTCGCGTACCAGACCGATAGCGGCGTCTTGCCGCCGTTGCCGATCGCATCGGCGTCGGGATAATCCGGCCCCAGTTCCTTCTTCGCCGCCGCCTCGTAGTTGTCCGAGAGGTAGCGCAGGAACAGGAACGACAGCATGTAGTCGCGGAAGTCGTCGGCATTCATTGCGCCACGCAACTGGTCGGCGATGTTCCAGAGCGTCTTGCCGAGTTGTTTCTGGTCGTTTTCGGTCATTCGGTATCCGCCTTCTGGTCCTGATTGAACGGGTTGCGGTTGAACGGGAAAGTCTTTCGGAAGTCTTCGAGAATCGCGCGAAACAGGGCCTTGTTCTCGTCGAGCATCTCGATCGGCTCATAGAGCGAGTAATTGCCGTGGCTCATGATGTTGACCACGCGTGTGTGCAGCGTCTTGTCCGCATCCTCGTCGCTCGAGCGCACGCAGTCGCCGAAATTCGCATAGCCGTGAAAGCTGGCCGTCTTTTCCATGATCGAGCGCAGCATGTTGAAGTGATGCGTGTAGAGCTTGCCGCTCTTCTGCGCCTCTTCCAGCTCGGCGAGGTTGGAAACGTGCTGAAAGAACGGCGTGTTGCCCGTGTCGTGGAGCAGATAACCGCCACCGACCATGTTCCGACACAACAGGTGCTTCTTCGCTTTCTTCCTGAACTCGTTGCCCAGCACATTGAAAAAAAGCGTGTGATGCGACGAGATCACAGTCGGCGGCGCGCTGCCGCCCGCCTTGAGCAGCATCTGCGCAATGTGGTTCGCGACAGTGATAGCGTTGTGCTCGTCCAGCGATGAGACCGGATCGTCGATGTAGACGTACTTCACCCACTTGTAGGCCTCGGCGCCGTCGAGCACCAGTTGCACGATGGCGAGGAAGAAACACCAGATGAAGATGTTCTCCTCACCACGTGAAACCTTGATACCTTCAACCATCGTCATGCTATCGCCTCTTACAACCTCACGCGAGAAGCGCACTTTCCACTCAGAGGTGTCTATGCGGAAGTCGAAGTCGGCATAGCGATTAAGTAACGGGCGGATACGATTATCCATCTCCAGTTCAGCCAGTCCGGCGAAGAAACGGGAATCCTGGTTGATTTTCAGCACGCGCTCGCGGTCGTTGGCGAGATCATTGTCCCACTGAAACAAATCTTCGGTGAACGCGTTGAAGTAGAGTGTGTCGCGCTCGGTTACCTCGCCGTTCTCATCGACCTTCTTGCCCAGGTCCTTGAACGCGGTAGACAGCCGCGTCTTGCCCGTGCCGTTGTAGGCGTATAGCAGGACGAACCTCTTTTTCTCCAGTTCCTCGCGAAAACGCTGCGCGAGCGAAGGGAGATCAGAGAATGGCAAGGCGTCCATACTCAGTCGCTCTCCGGTGCGGGGAACAGCTGCTGCATCAGGCCTTGCTTGTGGGTCTTGAGGGCGGCGAGTTGGTTGGTTTCGGCGGTGATCTGGGTGTCGAGGGAGGAGAGGCAGTCGGCGATGCGTTGTTGTTCACCAATTTCTGGAAAACTGCTCGCCCAATTTTCGATTGTTCCCTTAGTGATATGGAACATGCCTATTCCATTAGCGGCCTTCGCCCTCATTTGCTCAGTTTCCGAACTCAGGCGATAGAAGAGAAACGCCCTGTCAATCTTTTTATTCTCGACGACCTTCCAGATGTGATAGTGATAGATCGTCTTGCCACCGTGCCACATGCGCGGCCCAAACGATGCCGACCATGCGTAAAGAAGATCTCCATCATCACAATATTTCGAATCTTCTAGCTCTAGGTCGGAGTAATACCAGTGATCATTAGTGAAGAAATTTCCTACTCGTAGGACTCGATACTTTCCGCGCTCAAGAAGCTCTTCCTTTGCGTACGCGCGTCCGTTGTAGAACGTCGCCGCCTCTCCGAGAAGCCTGTTAGACCAATCCGGCGCATCGCGGAACTCGGGGAAGCGGAGGCGGGGGCGGGTTTCGCCTTCGCGGGGGAAAAGCTGCTGCATCAGGCCGCGTTTGTGCGCCTTCAACGCCTCCACCTTCCGCCCCTGCGCGTCAATCACCTCGTCCAGCGACGTCAGGCAGTCGGCGATTTTTTGTTGCTCGGCGTTGTTGGACGGCGCGAATACGACGAACTTCTCGATGATCGGCAAGCGCAGAGAAAGGACAGTCGACTTGACAGCCTTGAGCGCGAGATCGGCCTTCATCCTATCCAGCGCGTAGTAGAAATACTTCCCTTGACCTTGGCATTGCATCAGTGCGTACGCACGCTGATGAAGATCGAACTTCCCCTCAAAGTAGCGAGGCCTAAACGACATCCCTTCACCGGGCAGAATCACGGCCACGGCATCAAAAGCAAACTTGCTTGATGCCTTTATGACTTCAGAACGATCGAAGAGCGGGAAAGCGCCGCCCTCCTCGTGGTCTTGTGCGTTAGCCTTTCCATTCGTTATCCGGCGAAAGGCGCGACCAAGCGGAGTAGGTTCGAAACCAGCTTGATTCCGAAACTCCGGAAACCGCAACCTCGGCGTCGCCGTCGTTGTGCTCCGCTTCGCCATCATCAATCCTCGTACGCCTTGAGCCCGGCGATCTCGCGCCCACCAGCGCGCTTCTTGAGCAGCGGCAGCAGATCGCCCATCAATGCGAGCTCCTTCTGCGTGCGCGCTTTCCAGCCCAGATCGAGTGGCGCAAGCAGTTCTGTGAGCTGTTCGCCATCGAATATGCGGCGGGCGAGGACCGCATCGACTAAAGCCTGCAACGCTTTGATCGACAGGCCGTGCTTTTCCGAAACGGCAACTAGCTCGCGCGCGGCCTTGGCCTGCTTGAACCGCAGGTAACCGGCACGGATGGCGTCTTCGCCCAGACCCTCGCCGACCTTCAGGCCACGCACGTATTCGGTGATGTCCTCGCGTTCGTCCATGAACTTGGAATCGGCCGCGATCAAGCCGATCAGCTGCTCGCGACTCATCGTGGCCTTGCCGGGCTTCATTGCCGAGAAGTCGGCGATGAGCTTCATAATGTAGTCGTAATCAATGGTGGCGGAGGCGAACAGCACGAACTCGAAATCGAGCTGGTCCAGGTTCTCGTTCTTGGCCTCGCCGGGCCTGCTCTGCTGCGTACGCAGGCGCTGAGCGGTTTCCAGATACGCGCCGCGAAAGGCGTTGAGCTCGTCCCTGGGCACGATGCTGTCAATGGCCTGGGCCTGCTTAGGCGTGAGGTCGGTGTACTGGTCGAGCTGGACCTTGAGCTTCTGCACGTCCTTGAAACACTTCACGAAGGCGGCGCGGGCGTCGTCGCCCTTGAGGTTGGCGATATCTTCGGGTTTCCCGGTGAGGCCCTGCGACTGCATGAAGCTGTCGAGGTTCTCGCGCGCCGTCTTGAGCTTGTCGATCACCACCGGCGCGGTGTCCACCAGCCAGATCTCGCGCGCCCGATCGGCCCTGGCGCCGGAGAACAACGCGATGGCGGCATCCACCTCCTTTTGCTGGCCGCGGAAGTCGAGGATGTTGCCGTAGGGCTTGGTGTCGTTGAGCACGCGGTTGGTGCGGCTGAAGGCCTGGATCAGCCCGTGGTGTTTGAGGTTCTTGTCCACGTACAGGGTGTTCAGGTATTGGCTGTCGAAGCCGGTGAGCAGCATGTCCACCACGATCACGATGTCGAGCTTCTCGCGGCCTTTCATCGGCAGATCGGCATTGGGGAATTGCTGCTTCTTGATGCGATCCTGCACGTCCTGATAGTAGAGATCAAAGTCTTCGATGCGGTGGTTGGTGCCGAAGCGCGCGTTGTAGTCGGCGATGATGGCCTTGAGGGCGGCCTTCTTGGCTTCCGGGTCGTGCCGGTTGTCTTCCTGCTCCTGCGGCAGGTCTTCCTGCAGTTGCTTCACATCAGCGCTGATGTCGGCCGGCGGGGAGAACACGGCACCGACGTTGAGCGGCAGGTAGTGCGGGTCGGCCTGCTGCTTCTCGGCCTGCGCTTTCTCGAAAATCCGGTAGTACTCGATGGCGTCGTTGATGGACGCGGTGGCGAGCAGGGCGTTGAAGCGGCGCCCGCCGGTGGCGGCGTCGTGCTTGGCGAGGATGGCCTCGACCACGGCGCGCTTGGCCAGCGGCTCGCCGGGCTTCGGCGGGTGCTTGCCGTCGGGCTTGTAGTACTCGACGTGGAAGCGCAGGACGTTCCGGTCTTCGATGGCGTGGGTGATGGTGTATTCGTGTAACGACTTCTGAAAGAGATCTTCGGTGGTCCTGAGCGTCTGCGTGTCGCCCTCGATGCGCTTGTAGCTGGCGTTCTGCTCGAAGATCGGCGTGCCGGTGAAGCCGAAGAGCTGGGCCTTGGGAAAGAACTCCTTTATGGCCCGGTGATTGTCGCCGAACTGCGAGCGGTGGCATTCGTCGAAGATAAAGACGATGCGCTTATCACGCAGCGGCGCGAGCTGGTCGGTGTAGGTGGCGAGGCCGCGCTTTCCGCGGCTCTGGTTGCGCTTGCTGTTTTCATCGAGCGCGAGGCCGAGCTTCTGGATGGTGCAGACGATGACCTTGTCGGCGGCGTCATCGGACAGCATGCGGCGCACCAGCGCGCCGGTGTTGGTGTTCTCCTCCACGCAGCCTTCCTGGAAGCGGTTGAACTCCTCGCGGGTCTGGCGATCCAGGTCCTTGCGGTCCACCACGAACAGACACTTCTCGATGGCCGGGTTGGCCTTGAGCAGGGAGGAAGCCTTGAAACTCGTGAGCGTCTTGCCGCTGCCGGTGGTATGCCAGATGTAGCCGTTGCCGCGGTTCTCGTCGATGCATTTGACGATGTACTCTACGGCATAGATCTGGTACGGCCGCATCATCAGGAGCTTCTGCTCGCTTTGCACCAGCACCATGTAGCGGCTGATCATCTGGCCCAGCGTGCACTTGGCGAGAAAGGCCTCGGCGAAGGCATGCATGCCGTTGATCTTGCTGTTGTCCGGCCGGGCGTACTGGTAGACCGGCAGGTAGCGCTCCTCGGCATTGAAGGCGAAATGCCGCGCGTTGTTGTTGGCGAAGTAGAAAGTGGAATCGCGATTGCTCACGATGAACAACTGGATGAAGCACAGCAGCGTGCGCGTGTAGCCATTGCCGGGGTCGTTCTTGTATTCGACGACCTGCTCGATGGCGCGGCGCGGGTTGATGCCTAGCGTCTTGAGCTCGATCTGCACCACGGGCACGCCGTTGATCAGCAGCACGACATCGTACTGGTGATAGCTGTAGTCGGTGTTGATGCGCAACTGGTGGGCGACCTCGAAGCTGTTCTTGCACCAATCGTTGATATTCACCAGCGTGTAGTTGAGCGGCGTGCCGTCGTCGCGGGTGAAGGCGTTGCGGTTGCGCAGCGTATGCGCGGCCTTGAACACGTCGGGGGTGACGATCTCTTCCAGCAGCCGCTGGAACTCGGCATCGGTCAGGGTGACGCGATTCAGCGCTTCGAAGTGCTCACGGAAGTTGCGCTCCATGGCCGCGCGGTCGCGGATGTCCGGGCGCAGCGTGTACTTGAACTCACCGAGCTTTTCGATCAGTTCCTGCTCGATGGTAGCTTCGCGAATTTCCATCACACCCCTCCCCTGCAGTCGCTCAAGTGATTAAGCCACCCAATGTTGTTTTTTGTCGCGACCGGCGTTGCCGGCGAAGAGCGTGCTGCCGTTGTGCACCTCGGTAATGCGGTTGCCGAGCGCGGTGCCGTCGCCCGACCTGCAGTACTCGCCTGTTTCTTCGTTGTGCTCATTGTTGAGGCGGCGCAAGTCTGAATTGACGCGTAACAGGGCGGATTCAAAAATTTCCAGGAAAATGTCGTTGCGCAAATCCCGGCAAGCCCCTTTCAGCGACAGACACGGATATCCCAGCCGCGTAAGATGCAACAGAGCGGGGGTCTTGACCCGGGAATCTTCGTTGAACGTAGTCACCTAGTCTGCCCCACCGGTGGCGTCACGTCGCGTATCGCCAAATCACGGCACACTGGCATCCCCCATGATTTTGGCCCACTGATCACCGGTCCGCGTCCCCGCTGAATAGCTCGATGTAGGTCTGATAGCGGAATTTCCGATTACGTCTCTGGCCGGTATATTCCGCAAGAATTCCTTGCTCGACAAACTTGCGCACCAATTCATTGGCGGCGGGATTGGTGGTACCGGTGATTTTACGCACATCGGCCACGGACATGATAGGCATTTGGTACAAACGCTCGAGCACCTTGTGGCCGTTGCCGGAGGCACGCCCCAAATGATGAGTGATGCGTGCGCGGTGTTCCTCACGCAGGGCGAGGATGCGACGCGCGGTTTCGGTGGCCTGGTGGCTTACGTCGGTGATGCCACGCAGGAAAAACGCGAGCCAACTTTCCCAGTCGCCGGTGTCGCGAATCGCTTGCAGCAGGTCGTAATATTGCTGACGATAGCGTTTGAAGTAATGAGACAGGTACAACACCGGCTTGCCCAGTACCTTACGATCGCAAAGCAGGAAGGTGATGAGCAGCCGCCCGATGCGGCCGTTGCCGTCCAGAAACGGATGGATGGTTTCGAACTGGGCATGCACCAGGCCGATCTTGATGAGCAACGGCAAATCCGCGTTCCGGTGCAGGAACTGTTCCAGATCGCTCAAAGCCTGCGGCACATCCGCTGGTGGTGGCGGCACAAAGGCAGCCTCTTTAAGGGTGCAACCGCCCGGCCCGATCCAATTCTGGGTGGTGCGCAGCTCACCGGGCGCAAGACGCGAGCCGCGCACGCCGTGGAGGAGTTTGGCGTGAATCTCGCGGAACAGGCGCACGGACACCGGCAGCTCGGCGAGGCGTTTCAAACCATGGTTCATTGCGCTTACGTAGTTGATGACTTCGTCCACGTCCTGCGGTCGCTCCGACGACAGGATGCGGGCCTCGGCGGCCAGCACATCCTGCAAGGAACTCTGGGTGCCTTCGATCTGGCTGGATAGCACCGCTTCCTTGCGCACGTACATGAACACGAAAAGATCAGGGTTGGGCAGCGTCTGGATGGATCCGTCCAGCCGACCGAGCGCCCGGTCGGCCTGCGACAATTGGTCTTGAAGTTTGCCTTCGAGTCGCACCGGTGGAATCGGCGGTAACGGTGCCGGAATGAACGCCTGATAACCCGAAGGTTGGCGCAAATAGCGACCGGCACGGTTTAGTGAGGCGGTTCCGGACATGTAAACAGTGCCTTTACTATGATCCCCAGGTTAGATCCATAGTAAAGACTAGCTTTACTAAGAGCAAGGTTTGCGCCAGTGCTAAAGGTTGGCTTTAGCGGGGCGCCGATAACCTCATCCAGTAGGCTCTCCGATATCTATTTGAGCCTCATGAAGCCAGCGCAGATTTCTCTCCAGGGCCGGCATCCGATTCGTCTTCCAGAAGCAGCGGGCGAAGCCGATTTCGCAACCAGTCTTGATGCTGCCCCGGTCGTACTGGCGATCGTGGCCGGGCACTTTAATCGAAGGGGTGCTTGAGCACGATGGTCTGCGTGCGATCCGGGCCGGTGGAGATGATGTCGAGCGGCACGCCCAGAAGTTTTTCGATGCGCTTGAGATATTTGCGCGCGTTTTCCGGGAGTTCCTTGTACTGCGTCAGGCCAACGGTTGAAGTTTTCCAGCTGGGCATTTCCTCGTACACGGGTTCGGATTCGGCGAAGCTTTCGGCGCCCATGGGCGCGACCGTGACTTTGCCTTTGGCGGTTTTGTAAGCCACGCAGATGCGGAGGGTGTCCAGACCGTCCAGCACGTCGAGCTTGGTGACGCACAAGGCCGAGACGCTGTTGTTTATGATGGAGCGACGCATGGCGACGGTGTCGAACCAGCCGCAGCGACGCGGCCGGCCGGTGACCGAGCCGATCTCGTGGCCGCGGCTCGCCAAGTGCCCGCCCATTTCATCGAAGAGTTCCGTGGGAAACGGGCCTTCGCCGACGCGCGTCGTGTAGGCCTTGACGATGCCGAGCACCTGATCGAAGTACAACGGGCCGAGCCCGGTGCCGGTGGCGGCGCCGCCGGCGGTGGTGTTGGATGAAGTCACATACGGATAGGTGCCGTGATCCACGTCGAGGAGCGCGCCCTGCGCGCCTTCGAACAGCACGTTCTTGCCCTGCTCATGCAATTCAAACAGCAGCGGCGTGATGTCCGCCACCATGGGTTCGAGCTGTGGTACCAGCGCCAAATAAT
Organism: Gammaproteobacteria bacterium; assembly: GCA_035279405.1. Taxonomy (NCBI): domain Bacteria; kingdom Pseudomonadati; phylum Pseudomonadota; class Gammaproteobacteria; species Gammaproteobacteria bacterium. Next base: position 44,583 of record DATEHU010000048.1, on the reverse strand, counting down.
CTTCGAGCGTCTTCTGGAACCCCACCGGCTCGGCGTGGAAATAATTCTTGAGTATGAAGTTGTGGTAATCCAGCACCTCGCCGAGCTTGGCGGCAAAGCGCTCGCGATGAAACAGATCTGCCACGCGCACGGCGCGGCGTGCAATCTTGTCCTCGTAAGCCGGACCGATGCCGCGGCCGGTGGTGCCAATCTTGGCCGCGCCCTTCGCCTGCTCGCGCGCCTTGTCGAGCGCCGCGTGCGAGGGCAGGATCAAGGGACAAGCCGGTGAAATCTTCAGGCGCTCGCGCGCCGGCACGCCGCGCGTTTCGAGCATGGCGATTTCCTCGAACAGCGCCACGGGTGACAGCACCACGCCGTTGCCGATGAGGCATTGCACGTTGGCGCGCAGCACGCCCGCGGGAATGAGCTTGAGGATGGTCTTTTCACCATTGATTACCAGCGTGTGTCCGGCGTTGTGCCCGCCCTGAAAGCGCACCACCGCGCTCACGCGGTCCGTGAGCCAGTCCACCACTTTGCCCTTGCCTTCGTCGCCCCACTGGGCGCCGATGACGATGACGTTCTTGCCCATGCTGCGTTATCCCTGAATGGAGCGGGTCACAGGAACATCCGCGCCAGATACAGGAGAATGACCCCCACAATCATGCTGGCTATGCCGGCAATGCGCAGCACGCGGTCATGGGCCTGGGTGACCGCGCTCAAAGTGCGTTTGAAGCCGCGCGGATTGATGAACGGCATGATGCCTTCAATCACCAGCATCAAACCCACGGCTGTCACCAATGCCACCCACATGTTCAATCCCCCCGTGTCATGCACGATTTTCTGACCCCTCTCCAGCCGGCGGGAGAGGGTGGACAATCTGATCACCCCTCACCCTCCTCTCTCCCCTCAACGAGGAAAGGGATAAAACCGGTGACCGCACATGTTTCATTACGGCTGTTTTGCGGCCGGAGCCTTGAGGCCGTCAAAATATTTCAGAAACCCGCTGTCCGGGCCGAGCACGATGACGCTGTTGTGATTCTGGATGGTGCGCTTGTAGGCCTGCAGGCTGCGGTAAAAACGGAAGAACTCCGGATCCTGGTTGTAGGCGCGCGCGTAGATCGCCGCCGCCTCGGCTTGCGCCTGCCCGCGGATGGTCTGCGCCTGAACCTCGGCCTTGGCGAGGATCGCGGCCTTCTGCTGATCCGCCTGTGCACGAATTTGGTCGGCGCTCGCGACACCCTGGGCCTTTACTTGCGCGGCCTGGGCGGATTGCGCATTGCGCATGCGCGCGTACACCACGTCCAACTGGTCCGACGGCAGAGCCAACTGCGTCAGATGCACGGATTGCACCGTCACGCCCAGACTCCGCAGCGTCGCATCGAGTTTGCCGGGCAAGTCCGCGAGCAGCGCGGGATCGTTCGCCGCCAGCAGCTCCGCGGATTTGTGCGCGCCAAATGTCTTTTGCAGCAGCGGCGTGAGCGCATCGTTGATGCGCCGGGCGCCGGCGCTCTCGTCACAACCGGTGGCGCGACAGAATGCGCCGGCATCGTTGATGCGCCACACCGCCAGGTACGCCGCTTCCAGTATCTTGCCGTCCGCAGTGGTGAGCTTCACGCGGCCGCCGTTCAACTGCTCGCTGTCGAGAATGATTGCGCCGCTGTCGAGCCCGACGATGCGGCCGAGAAACGGCACCCGCAGGTGCAATCCCGGCGCCAATCCGGTGGCCGCGACCTGACCCGTGTTCATGCGCACGCCGCTCTGGCCCTGAATCACCACGCCCACGCTCTGGCTGATGAGAATCAGCACGATCACCGCGATGATGAGGCTGATGAGGGAACGGTGCAGTTGCATCACGCACCTCCCTTGCCGGTGCTCGCAGCGGGCGGACTGGTCAGCGTGGTGGCACTGGCGGCCGGACTCCGGGCCGCTGCGCCGGACGCGGTGCCCGCGGCCGGCGCCGGCCGGAACGGCTGGCCAAGCTGTACGGTCACGTTGCCGTTGCGCGTGTCCACGATCACCTTGTTGGCATTCGCGAGAATGTCTTCCATGGTGTTCATGTAGAGTTCTTCGCGCGTCAGCGCCGGCGCTTTGCGATAGGCCGCGAGCACCGCGTCAAAGCCCGCGGTAATCGCCTGCGCCTCACCGACCAGCGTGGTGCGATAAGCCTCGGCTTCCTTGATCCTGGCGTCGGCCGCGGCCTGTGCCTGCGGCAGGAGATTGTCGGCATAGGTGCGCGCGGCGGTTTGCGCCTGGCTTGCGTCCTGGCGCGCGGTTTGCACGTCGGCATCCGCGCTGCCCGCGGCTTCGGGCAGACTGACACGCTGGAAATCGAGCTGCGTCACGGCGATGCCGGGCGTATAGGCCTGCAACGCCTGGTTCAGGTGCGTACGCGCATCCGACTCCGCCGCGTCGCGCTGGTCACCGAGCAGGCCGGCGAGCGTGGTGCGCGCCACGGCGGTGCGCACCGCGGCGTCGGTCAGATCACCCAGCAGCGCCTTGGCGCCGGCGCCCGGTTCCTGCGGCGTGGTCGCCAGCGAAGCGCTGCCGAAGAGAAAATCGGACAGATTGACCACGTGGTAGCGCACCAGCGCGTCCACCACCACCACGTTGCCGTCGGACGTGAGCAGGCGTGTATAGGTGTGGGTGTAATTGCTGCCTTCCGCGCCGTGCACCAGCAGCACGCGGCCCACCGGCCAGGAGATCTGCCAGTGCAAGCCGGGTTCGACGCTGTTCTCGAAACGTCCAAAGATGAAATTCACGCCGCGGTCACCGGGCGCCACGCGATAAAATCCGGACAGCAGCCAGGCGATGATGATCGCGGGCACCAGCCACCACAGAACGGCCACGTGGAATTGACGCGGGCGCCCGCCGCGTTTGCCTCCGAACAGACGACCCAGCCGCTGTTGCAGGTTCTTCAGCGTGCGCTCCAGATCCGGCGGACGCTGCTGCGTGTTCCAGGGATCCTTGTCGTTCCCCGGTTCTTTCCAGACCATAACCGCGTGCTCCCCGTCGCTGTTCATCCACCCAGCAGCGAAGGCTCCAGGCCTTCGCGCTGGCACAGGCGCTGATACTCACTGCGCGGCAATTCCACCTGCAGCAGGTAGCCGCCGCCGTCTCCCGGCCGTTCTTCGCGCACCGCTCCGGCGCGGAAAAACGCGGCGCGCGCACGTGCGCGCGTCGGCGCCAGCTCCAGCCAGCCGCGCACGGTTTCACTGCGCAGGCACACGCCAATCGCCGTGCGCAACGCCTCCAGGCCGGTGCCGCGCGCGGCCGATACCCAGATGCGCCGCGGCCTGCCGTCCGGGCCGTATTCCACCGCCGGCGGCTGGCCGGTCATGTCTATCTTATTGAATACTTCGAGCTGTGGCACCTGCTGCGCGCCGATTTCCGCCAGCACCTGATTTACGGTCTCTATATATATGTCGCGCTGCGGGTCGCCGGCGTCCACCACGTGCAGCAGCAGCGCCGCGTCCGCGGTTTCCTGCAGGGTGGAGCGGAACGCCGCCACCAGATCGTGCGGCAGCTCGCGAATGAATCCCACGGTGTCCGCGAGCACGGCTTCCCGCCCGGAGTCGAGCGGCAGACGCCGCAGGGTGGTATCCAGGGTCGCGAACAACTGGTCGGCCACCCACATGTCCGCACCGGTGAGCGCGTTGAAAAGCGTGGATTTGCCGGCGTTGGTGTAACCCACCAGCGATACCGTGGGTACCGCGCGCCGCTGGCGCGTGCGGCGGTTCTGCTGATGCTGCGCCCGCGTGCGTTGCAGGCGCCGCGCGAGCTGCTGGATGCGCTTGTCGATGAGGCGGCGGTCGGTTTCCAGTTGGGTTTCACCGGGACCGCGCAGGCCGATGCTGCCGCCGCGCTGCCGCTCCAGGTGCGTCCAGCCGCGCACCAGGCGCGTGGCCAGGTGGCGATGCTGAGCGAGTTCAACCTGGAGTTTGCCTTCGAAGCTGCGCGCACGCTGCGCAAAGATGTCGAGGATCAGGCCCACGCGGTCGAGCACGCGGCAACTGAGGAATTTCTCAAGGTTACGCTCCTGGCTGGGCGAAAGCGCGTGATTGACCAGCACGAGGTCCGCTTGCTTCTCCTGCACCCTGGTGCGCACTTCTTCGGCTTTACCCGTGCCGATGAAAAAATGCGGTTCCGGCACGCGCCGGTTGCCGGTGACCACGGCCAGCACTTCCGCGCCCGCGGCTTTGGCAAGCTCGGTGAATTCCTGGAGCAGTTCCCTGCCGGTGGCGGAATCGAGGTTGAGGTGAACCAGAACGGCGCGTTCACCGCCCTTGGGACGCTCAAACAATGCGCCGCCCCGGCATGTGTCAGGCAGCGATATCGCCGCTGGTTTCTCCGCCGCTGGCCTCGGATGTCATGCTGACATGCCGGCTGGGCACCACGGTGGACACCGCATGCTTGTACACCATCTGACTCACGCTGTTCTTGAGCAAAATCACGAATTGATCGAAGGACTCGATCTGGCCTTGCAATTTGATGCCGTTGATCAGATAGATGGATACCGGAATCTTGTCCCGGCGCAAGGTGTTGAGAAAGGGTTCTTGCAGAGACTGACCTTTGGTCATGACTCGCCTCCTCGTTGTAATTATGTCGGCCGCTGTACGTCTGTCCATTTGACTATGCGGCTCTGTCAAATACTGCGGCATTGTAGCACAGCAGATTTTACACCCGCGCACTCAATGCGGTGGCAACGTGGGCACACACATCCGGCGCCATGTGGGGCGCATCGCTGTCGAACCACTGCACCCCGGATTCCGTGTGCAGCCATGTCATTTGCCGTTTGGCATAACGACGCGTGGCTACAATCCCGCGTTGCACCGCGGTCGGCAGATCGCATACGCCATCCAAATGTTCCCAAAGCTGGCGATAACCCACCGAACGCATCGAGGCATGCGCGCGGGTCAGATCCCCGCGCCGGTGCAACGCCGCGACTTCCGCCAGCAGACCCGCGGCCATCATGGCCTGGAAACGCTGTTCGATGCGCGTGTGCAGCTGCGCGCGACTAGAGGGGCTCACGGCCAATTTGACAAAGCGGTACATGCGATCTTGGACCGGTGCGGCGGCGTGCAGTTCCGACATCGGGCGGCCGGTGAGATAAAAAACTTCCAGGGCCCGCTGGACACGCTGCGCATCGTTGGCGTGGATACGCGCGGCGGCGGCCGGATCCACGTGCGCCAGCTCCTGGTGCAGCGCCGGCCAGCCCAGGCGTGCCGCGCGCGCATCCAGTTCCGCGCGTACATGCGTGTCCGCAGTCGGCAGGTCCGCGAGCCCGTGCTGCAGCGCGCGGAAATACAGCATGGTGCCGCCCACCAGCAGCGGGATGCGGCCGCGTGCGGTGATTTCGGCCATGGCGGCGCGCGCGTCGCGGCGAAAACGCCCGGCGGAATAGCTCTCCGCCGGATCGAGAATGTCCAGCAGGCAGTGCGGCGCAACCGCAAGAATTTCCGGCCCCGGCTTGGCGGTGCCGATGTCCATGCCGCGATACACCATCGCGGAATCCACGCTGATGATGTCGCAAGGGAAGCGCCGCACCAGCTCCACCGCCAAGGCGGTCTTGCCCGACGCGGTTGGACCCATGAGGAGAATCGCCAGTGGTAAAGGTTGCGCTGCCATAATCCGACAATTTTATGGGCGGAGTAAAAGATACCAGTCCGGCCGAGAAGAATCTCTTGTCCCGCGCAGCATTTCACCCTCACCCCTTTCCGGCTTCGCCTGTCGGCTTCGCAATCCTGCTTCGCCGACATTCCAGCCCGTACATCCTGTACGCGCGTGCGCAGCTTTGCCGCGCACCCTGCTGCGCCGGAAAGTCCAGGGCGGCATGAATACTGCGCAATCCGTGCTTCGTATTCCTGTCCGGGGTTGCCATCCCTGGCAACCCGCGCATTTGCATCGCAATGCGCCCATGACCGCTCGCTCGTCGCTCCGCGACGAGCCCTCTCCCAAGGGGAGAGGGCGTGTCGGATTGCGAACCGGGTTTACCGGCCACGCAAAAACAATTTGTCCAGATCGGCCATGCCCAGGCGCGTCCAGGTGGGCCGGCCATGATTGCACTGGTCGGCGCGCGGCGTGCGCTCCATCTCGCGCAACAGCGCATTCATCTCGGCGATTTCCAGCCGCCGGTGCGCACGCACTGAGGTGTGACAGGCGCGCGTCGCGAGCACATGCTCGAGTGCCGCCTGTATGCGCCGGCTTTTACCGTGCTCGACCAGGTCCGCGAGCACGTCGCGCAACAACTGCGCCGCATCCTCGTCCTTGAGCAGCGCGGGAATTTCGCGGATCGCCAACGATTCCGGGCTGCGGCGCTCAATCACGAATCCGCTGCGCGCCAGTTCCGGTGCGTGCGTTTCCGCGCAGTCCGCTTCGGCGCGGGACACCGCGAGGCTTTGCGGCACGAGCAGCGGTTGCGATATTACCTGCCCGGTTTCCAACGCGGCTTTCATGCGTTCGTAGGTGATGCGCTCATGTGCGGCGTGCATGTCCACGAGTACCAGACCGTCGGCCGCGGCGGCCAGGATATATACGCCGTGCAGTTGCGCGAGCGCGTAACCGAGCGGCGGCACCCCCGAGGTCGCTGCGTTTTCAGTTTGTACCGCCGGCGTCTCATGCAGTCGCGCATACGCCGCCACGTCTTCCGCCACGTGCAGCGGCATGGGCTGTTGCGTGTGCGCGCCAGGCGCGGACTGCGGCGTGTCGCGCGCGCCCGCAGTCGCGGGCACTGCCGTCTGCGGCGTGGTGTTCTTGAGTGCGGCCTCCACGGTACGGAATACATAGTCGTGCACCAGCCGTCCATCGCGGAAACGCACTTCGTACTTGGCGGGATGCGCGTTCACGTCCACGCGCGCGGGATCGAGTTCCAGATACAGCACGTAGGCGGGATGGCGGCCGTGGAACAGCACGTCGTGATACGCGAGTCGCACCGCGTGCGCCAGCAGCTTGTCGCGCACCATGCGGCCATTGACGTAGAAATACTGCAAATCCGGCTGACTGCGGGAAAACGTCGGGCGCGCGATCCAGCCGCGCAGGATCAGGCCGGTCATAGCCTGCCGCAGGTGCAGCGACTGGCGCACGAACTCCGGTCCCAGCAGCGCCGCCACGCGCTGCTCGTGTTCCCGCGGTTCGCCGGCCGCATTGAGCGCATACACGCCGCGCCCGTTGTGACGCGCGTGCAGCGCCACGTCCATGCGCGCCAGCGCCAGACGCCGCAGCACCGTGTCCACATGCCCGAATTCGGTAGCTTCGCTGCGCAGGAATTTGCGCCGCGCCGGCGTGTTGAAAAACAGGTCATGCACGTCCACGCTGGTGCCGACCGGATGCGGCAGCGGCGCTGGCGCGTTGTAATGGCCGTGACCGTCGCCTTCGATGCGCCAGCCGTGTTCCTCATCGGCGGTGCGTGAAGCGAGGCTGAGGCGCGCGACCGCACCGATGCTCGGCAGCGCTTCGCCGCGGAATCCCAGAGTGGCCACGCGTTCGAGATCTTCGAGGCTCGCAATCTTGCTGGTGGCGTGACGCGCCAGCGCCAAGGCGAGTTCCTCGCGCGGTATGCCCTGGCCGTTGTCGCGCACCCGGATCAGGCGCGCGCCGCCGGCTTCCAGTTCCACGTCAATGCGCGTGGCGCCGGCATCCAGACTGTTCTCCACCAATTCCTTGACCACCGACGCCGGCCGTTCGACGACCTCGCCAGCGGCGATCTGGTTGACGAGTTGCGTGGGCAGTGAGCGGATCGGCATGCGGCACCGCCGCCTAGCTTACCGGCTCACCCGCGCGGGAGAAAGGACGGAATTACTGACCGCGGTTGCGGCTGGCGACTTCGTAGCCGTCAGCCGCGATCGCCGGCGCATTGTGCTGCCGGCGCTGGGCCTTTTCCATGGCCAGTTCCGTGCCGGGTGGCGGATACTGGTCGAAGTAGTTATGCACGCCGGTGAGGATCGCACTCGCGACCTTGTGCTGATACGCGGGATTTTGCAGCTGGCGCGCTTCGCGTGGATTGCTGATGTAGTCGGTCTCCACCAGGATCGAGGGAATGTCCGGCGACTTGAGCACCACGAAGGCCGCTTGCTGCACCTGAGAGCGGTGCATGGAACCCATGCGCGCCAACTGCTGGGCCACGCGCCCGCCTACTTCCAGGCTGGCCTTGATGGTCGCGGTCTGCGACAGGTCCAGCAGGACCGAAGCCAGCATCGGGCTCTTGTCGGAGAGGTCCACGCCGCCGAGCAGATCCGAGTCGTTTTCGCGCTGCGCCAGCAGACGCGCGTGCTCGCTGGTGGCGCCGTGCAGCGAGAGCGCATACACCGTGGCGCCATCAGCGTAATGGTCATGAGCCGCGTCGCAATGGATAGAGACGAAGATATCGGCGTGCGCGGCGCGTGCGCGCTCGATGCGCTGGCGCAGCGTCAGGTAGTAATCGCCGTTGCGCGTCAGGAACGGCTTGAACCCCGGCAGTCCGGCGACCTGCGCCGCCAGGCGGCGGGCAATCTGCAAGGTAATGGTCTTCTCCATCACGCCGCGCGGACTGTGCGCCCCGGAATCAATGCCGCCGTGGCCGGCGTCAATCGCCACCACGATGTCGCGTCCGGTTTGCGGCACGGCTTTGCGCGCGGTGAGCACCGGTGCGCGCGCAGCCACGGACTTTTGCGGGTAGAGGTCCACGACCAACTGCGTGCCTGCGCTGGTGTTGCGCAGCAGACTGCGTGGCGTGGTCTGCACCGTGGTATCCAGCACCACCCGCAAGCCCGACTGGCTACGGATGCCGCTGCGCAAATCCTTGATCACGCCCTGTCCCGCAGGCAAAGCAGCCTGGAGCGCAGTGTTGTCCATGTCTATCACCACCCGGTCGGGGTGGCCGAGGGTGAAAATCCGGTATTCCGCCGGTGCCGACAGGTCAAAAACCAGGCTGGCGTGGTCGCCGGCAGGCGCAATATGCAGCCCCAACACCTCTACCGGCGCGGCCAGCACCGCCGCCGGCAGCAGCAGAAAAAAAGTCAGTAATACCCGCATGCCCTGACGTCTGTATGGGGACATGGGCTAAGTTATACACAATCCCGTACAGATTTCAAGTATTTTTGTAATGGATTTATGGGGATACGTTTGTATCTTAGAGTTTGACCTTAGAGTTTGGCTGACTTGGGCTCGCCTCCGTCGCCCGGAATTGTGCACATGCGGGCCAGCCAGGCCCGGGTCAGTTGCTCTCCGCGCCCGCTGCAGGGCTCGACCCGAATCAACCGGCCGGGATCGCGCATCTCGAAATTCAACACGAGGTCGGGCTCGGGCAGCCGCCCCGCGCCATGCTCCGGCCATTCCGCAAACACCCAAAGATTCGCGTCATCCAGGTCGCGCGCTCCGAGGTATTCCATCTCCTCCGGGCCACGGATGCGGTAAAGATCCAGGTGATACAACTGGTGCGCGCTGATTTCATAGCCTTCGACCAGGGTGTAGGTTGGGCTGCGTACGCGCCCTTCGAACCCCAGACCTTTGAGCACGCCTCGCACCAGCGTGGTCTTGCCCGCACCCAACTGGCCGTGCAGATACACGACCGCACCGTCTTGCAAGGAGCGTCCCAGCGCCTGCCCCAGGGCATCCATGTCAGCGGCGGACGCCGCATTCAGGCTAGTCACGCGTTGAGCACCGGACGCAGGTCGGCAATCAGATCACGCGCCAGCAGCCCGCGTTCTCCTGCCTCGGCGGCACGATCACCCGCGAGCGCGTGCGCCTGCACGCCGGTGCGTGCGGCCTCGGGCAGCGTCAATCCCTGCGCCACCAGGGCTGCAATGATGCCGGTGAGCGCATCGCCCATCCCGGGCGCCGCCATGCCGGGATTGCCATGCCGGCAAACGGCCGGCGTCCCGCCTTCCGCCGCGACGATCGTGCCCGCGCCCTTGAGCACTACGACCGCCCGATATTTTTCTGCGATGCGCGCCGCCGCTTTTAGCCGGTCCAGCTGGATTTCCGCCACGGATTGCTTGAGCAGGCGTGCGGCTTCGCCCGGGTGCGGCGTCAGAATCCACTGACCATGCGTAAGCGGCCGCGCGGCCAGAAGATTGAGCGCATCCGCGTCCACTACCAGCGGCAGCGGCGTGGTCAGCGCACGCGTGAGCAATCGCCGGCCCCACGCCTCTTGACCCAACCCTGGTCCCACGGCGATCACGCTGGCGCGCTCGAATAGCGCCGTGGTCTCCGCCGCGTCGTCCACGCCGCGCACCATGGCTTCCGGCAGGCCGGCGAGAAAACCGGCGACATGTTCTGGGCGCGTGATGACGCTCACCAGACCCGCACCGCTGCGCAGCGCGGCTTCCGCGCTCAGTCGCGGAGCGCCGCCCATGCCGTGATCGCCACCGATGACGAGCACATGGCCGAAATCTCCCTTGTGCGCAGCGCGCGCGCGCCGCGGCAAAGACACGCGCGTGTCAAGCAAGCGCGCGCGCGGCGGCAGATCTTTGAATGTCTGCGCGGGGATCCCGAGCGCGTTGAATTCAAGCCTGCCGGTGCAGGACGGCCCTGCACCTGTGAACAAGCCGGGTTTCAGGCCAATGAAGGTCTGTGTCACGCTGGCGTGCACCGCAGCGCCGAGGATTGCGCCGCTATCCGCGCTCAGACCCGAGGGAATGTCCACCGCCAGCACCGGCTTGCCCGCTGTGTTAATCCGTTCAACCGCCTGCGCCCAGCGCTCGCGTAACGGCCGATCCAGGCCGATGCCGAAAAGCGCGTCCACGATCACATCCGCCTTGGCCGGCAACTCGCTGGTGAAGGGCTGCTCGCGGCCTTGCGCGGCCAGAAACCGACTGCGCACCGTCGCCGCCGCGCCCGCAAGCTTCGCGGGATCGCCGACATTCACTACCGTCACTTGTCGCTTCGCACGCAGCGCCTGCGTTGCAAGCACGTAGCCGTCGCCCGCGTTGTTGCCTGTGCCGGCGAACACCACGATGTCGCGCGCTTTCGGCCAGCTTTGCAGCAACGTTTGCCACGCCGCGGTGCCGGCACGCGTCATCAACGTCAGCGCGGGCACATGCTGATCCTCGATGGCGCGCCGGTCGAGTTCGCGCATCTGCGCAGCGGAGTAAAGCGCGGCTGGAAGTTGGAGCATGGAAGCATCATTATATAGAGTCCGTTCATTCCGCAATTCCCCGTCAGAGGCACCGTCATGAGCCAGGCCAGCATTCGCGTCCCCATACCCGTCAACGAACCCGTGCTGTCCTATGCGCCGGGTAGTCCCGAGCGTGCGGAGCTGAAAGAGACGCTGGTACGCATGGCATCGGAGCGCCTCGAGATCCCCCTGGTTATCGGCGGCGCGGCGGTGCACACCGGCAAGCTCGCCGAGGTAAACATGCCGCATGATCACCGGCACGTGCTCGCGACCGTCCATCAGGCCGAGGCCCCGCAGGTACAGGCGGCCATTGACGCGGCACTTGCCGCGAAACCGGCTTGGGAGGCGCTGCCCTTCGTCGAACGCGCTGCCGTGTTCCTGCGCGCCGCCGATCTCCTCGCCACGCGCTTCCGCCCGATCCTCAACGCCTCCACCATGCTTGGGCAGTCGAAGACCGCGCATCAGGCGGAAATCGATGCCGCCTGCGAACTCATCGATTTTTTCCGCTTCAACGTGCGCTTCGCGCAACAGCTGTTGGCCGAGCAACCGAACAGCGCGCCGCAGACCTGGAACCGGCTCGACTACCGCGCGCTCGAGGGCTTCGTGTTCGCGATAACGCCGTTCAATTTCACTTCCATCGCCGGCAATTTGCCGACTGCGCCGGCACTGATGGGCAACACCGTGGTCTTCAAGCCCTCACCCTCCGCGATGTTGAGCGCCTGGTACATCATGGAACTGCTGCGCGCGGCCGGCCTGCCTCCCGGCGTGATCAACCTGGTGCAGGGCGATCCCGCGATGATCACCGCGCAGGTGCTCGCGCATCCGGATCTCGGCGGCGTGCACTTCACCGGCTCCACCGCGGTGTTCAAGTCCATCTGGCGCACGGTCGGGGAAAACATGCAGAGCTATCGCCAGTATCCGCGCCTCGTGGGCGAAACCGGCGGCAAGGATTTCATCTTTGCGCACGCCTCCGCGGGCGAGGACCTTGAAGCGCTCGCCGTCGGCATGGTGCGCGGCGCCTTCGAATTCCAGGGGCAGAAATGCTCGGCGGCCGCACGCGCGTTCATCCCGGCGTCCATCTGGCCCAAGCTGCGCGAGCGGCTGGTGGCGCTGACCGGTGAAATCAAGATGGGCGACGTGTGCGATTTCCGCAATTTCATGGGTGCCGTGATCCACGCGGCTTCCTTCAATAAAATATCCGGCTACTTCGACTATGCACGCAAGGCGCCGGGCGTGAAGATCCTCGCGGGCGGCAAGGCCGACAGCACGCGCGGCTGGTTCATCGAGCCGACCGTGATTCAGAGCGACAATCCGCAGGACCGCCTGATGTGCGAAGAAATCTTCGGCCCCGTGATCACCGTGCACGTGTACCTGGATTCGGCCTACGAGGACACGCTGCGCCTTTGCGATCAATCCACTCCCTATGCGCTCACCGGCTCGATCTTCGCACGCGACCGCAATGCGGTCGCCACGGCATCACGGCTGCTGCGCCACACAGCGGGAAATTTCTACATCAATGACAAACCCACGGGCGCGGTCGTCGGCCAGCAGCCCTTTGGCGGCAGCCGTGCCTCGGGCACCAACGACAAGGCAGGCTCATTCCTGAATTTGGTACGCTGGACCTCGCCGCGCACCATCAAGGAAAACTTCACGCCACCCACCCAAGTCGGCTATCCCTATCAGGGAGCCGAATAGGGGCGGCGCAACCTCCACATGGACATGCCGGATTTTGCTGCTCTTGCGGAAAGGATACGCGCTTGGGCCCATGAACTCGGCTTTCAGCAAACCGGTATCACCGGCGTTGACCTCGCCGAAGATGAGCGCCATCTGCTGGGTTGGTTGCAGCAGGAGCGCCACGGCGAAATGGATTACATGCGCGTCCACGGCACGCGCCGCAGCCGACCGGCGGAACTGGTGCCGGGTACGCTGCGAGTGATCTCGGTGCGCATGGATTACGGGTCCAGGGATGTTGGCAGTGCCCAGGCGCTGCTTGAAGAAAAAGACCACGCGTATATTTCGCGTTACGCACTCGGCCGCGATTATCACAAGCTCATGCGCAAGCGCCTGCAGCAACTGGCCGCACGCATCCAGAATGAGATCGGACCGTTCGGCTACCGCGCGTTTGCGGACAGTGCACCGGTGCTGGAGAAAGCGCTGGCGCGCAACGCCGGTCTCGGCTGGATCGGCAAGCACAGCGTGCTCATCAACAAACAGGCGGGTTCCTGGTTTTTCCTCGGCGAGCTGTTCACCGACCTACCGCTGCCGGCAGACGAACCCGCGGAGAATCACTGCGGCAGTTGTCGCGCCTGTATGGACGTGTGCCCGACGCAGGCCATCGTTGCGCCCTACGAGGTGGACGCGCGCCGCTGTATCTCCTACCTCACCATCGAGTACAAGGGCTCAATTCCGCTCGAGCTGCGCAAACCCATGGGCAACCGCGTGTTCGGCTGCGACGACTGCCAGTTGTTCTGTCCGTGGAACAAGTTTGCACAAGCGACGCAGGAAAAGGACTTCAAACCGCGCCACGGCCTCGACGACGCGCGCCTGGTGGACCTGTTCAACTGGACCGAAGAGGAATATCTCGCACGCACCGAAGGCAGCGCCCTCCGCCGCGCCGGTTACGAATGCTGGCTCAGGAACCTCGCTGTGGGTCTGGGCAACGCGCCCTCATCGACCGAGGTCATCGCGGCCCTTAAAGCCCGCGGCAATCATCCTGCGGCGCTGGTACGCGAGCACGTGGCGTGGGCGCTCGCGCAGCACGCGGAAGCAACTGTTTGAAAGTGTTTACCTGATTGAATGCGCTCTAGCCGTTCTTCCCGTGGCAGTCGCGGAAACGCAGACCGCTGCCGCAGGGACAGGGGCCGTCCGGCTCGGGTACCACCATCTGGTCGTGCAAGCCGGCGCTCGCGGGCCGCTGGAAATGGCGCTGCATGCTGAGCTTGTCGAAGGGCCCGATGCGCTCGCGGCCGTCGAATTTGAAATCCGTGTACTCACCGTGGGCATCCACGTAGTGCAGGAAGGTCTGCACCCACCATTCGCCTTCGAAGGTGTCGCGCCAATGGGGCACGTCGGCGCCGCGGTAAATCAGCATATCGCCGGGCGCCAGCTCCAGGGCTTTTTGCACTTTGCCGGACTCAACGCACAGCGGCCAGAGCGTGTCGGACTGGAAACCGAGCGCCAATGAAGTGCTGATCTCGCAAGAGGGCCGGTCCAGATGCTTGGGCAACACCGCGCCGCGGCCGTAGATGCGCAGATACGAATAGCACGGCAGCAATTCCAGCCCGGTGGCCTTTTCCACCACCGGCTTGAGTTTCAGCAGCAGGCTTTCGCTGAGCGCGTCCGCGTAACGGCCAATGGCCGCGCGGAACATGTCCTCGCGCTCGTAGTAAGCGGGCCAATGCTGTTGCAGGAGTGCGTAACGCGTGCCGAGTGCGGCGCTGTCGGCGCTGATGACGGCGCGCAGCACGGTGTAGCCGCTCTCGCGGAACTGGTGCGCGGAGTCGGGCGCAGCCGGCGCCTGGGATGCGGGAACGCTCATGGAAAGTCCGGTGTTTAGCTGCGGCTCAGCTTAATCTTTTGGTTTTGGCAGTCAACCTGAAAGCGCGAGATTTTGGCCGAGAACAAGGCGCGGCGCTTTCGAGGAACGGAGTTTACAAGCCAGTAAATGAGTACCGCAGAAAGCGCCGCAACGCAGTTATTCGGCCAAAAGATCCGCTTTCAGGCGGCCTGGACGGGAATGGCGTTAGCAGTGCGGTTAATCCTGTTGTGCTCGTCGAGATACACGAGCCGCGGCTTGTGATTCACGGCCTCGGCGGCGTTCATCTGCGCATAGGCGCAGATGATTACGATGTCGCCCGGATGGGCGCGGTGCGCGGCCGAGCCGTTCATGGAAATGGTCCCGGAACCCGCCGCCGCGCGGATCGCGTAGGTGGTGAAGCGCTCGCCGTTGCTGACGTTGTAGATCTGGATCTGCTCATACGGCAGGATGCCGGCGGTCTCCAGCAGATTAGCGTCGATCGCGCAGGAACCCTCGTAATCCAGTTCCGCATGGGTGACGCGCGCGCGGTGCAGCTTGGCTTTGAGCAGGGTGAGTTGCATGGGAATCAATAAAACCCGACGGGTGAGGGGCGCATTGTACTGCCGGCTGCAGACCCGGCTCAACCATGTTGGGGACCAAAGATTTTCCGGGGGCGACGCTCACCCTCACGATTTCAAAAATCATCGCGGCCGGGAGGCCGCTTCTACACTAACCTGAATGTTATCTATGAGCCGTGCCTTGCCGAGCCGGACCGCGGCCAGCACCACAAAATCCCGGGTATCGGCATCCGCAGCAGCGAGCGTGTGCGCCGCGCGGATGGAAACATAGTCAGGCCGCAGTTGCGCTGACAGTTTCTGCACGGTCTCGGCTTCCAGCCGGGAGAAATCACGCCGGCCATTGCGCAGCGCGGCCGCGGTTTCGCCGAGCGTGCGGAAAAGCAGCGGCGCCTGTTGGCGCTCCACAGGCGTGAGGTACTGGTTGCGCGAACTCATGGCCAGGCCATCCGCCTCGCGCACGATCGGTACACCGACGATCTCCACCGGCACGGACAGGTCGGCCACCAGCCGCCGCACAATCAGCAACTGCTGGTAATCCTTCTCGCCGAACAGAGCCACGTCCGGCTGCACGATGTTGAGCAGCTTGAGCACCACGGTGGCGACGCCGCTGAAATGGCCGGGGCGGAATTCCCCGTCCAGAATCGCTGACAGACCCGGCACGTCCACGCGCGTGACCCGGTCGCGGCCGCCCGGATACATTTCTTCCACGGCCGGCGCGAACAGCAGATCGGCCCGCACTGCCTGCAACTTGGCCTGGTCCGCTTCCAGCGTGCGTGGATAGCTCTGATAGTCCTCGCCGGGGCCGAATTGCAGCGGATTGACAAAAATGCTCGCCACCACGCGTTTGGCTCGCGCGTGCGCCTCCTCCACGAGCTTCACATGGCCCGCATGCAGATTACCCATAGTGGGGACCAGCGCAATGCGCTCGCCGTCACGGCGCCAGCGCTGCACCTGATCGCGGAGCTCGACTACGCCGTGAACAGCAAGCATGCAAAGCCTTGAGAATGTTGAGTGTAGTGCTGACTAATCAAAACAATGTTCGGGCGCCGGGTAACTCTTGTCTTTCACTGCCTTCACGTAGGCTTCGACCGCGGCACGCGGGCTGCCGGCTCCGGCCATGAAATTGCGCGCAAATTTCGGGCGCCGGCCGGGCGTGATGTCGAGCATGTCGTAGAGCACCAGGATCTGACCGTCCACCCCGGGTCCGGCGCCTATGCCGATCACCGGGACCTTCACCTTCGCGGTGATTTTGGCAGCCAGCGTCTGCGGAATCAGTTCCAGCAAAATGATGTCGGCGCCGGCCTGCTCCAGCGCGAGTGCGTCCTTGAGCATCTGGCGTGCAGCCGCTTCGCCGCGCCCCTGCACCTTGAATCCACTGAGCTTTTCCACCGCCTGCGGCCGCAGACCCAGGTGCGCACACACCGGCATGCCATTGGCCGCCAGGGCAGCGACAATCTCGGCCTGCGCGCCGGTTCCCTCGAGCTTGACCATGCGCGCCCCGCCCTCCTGCATCATCCGCCCGGCATTGCGCAACGCCGTCGACACGTCCACATAGCTCAGAAACGGCATGTCGCCAATCAGATACGCGCGCGTGAGGCCGCGCGCCACCATGCGCAAGTGATAAACCACGTCGTCCACCGTCACCGGCACAGTGCTCGCGTGTCCCTGCACGACCATGCCGAGCGTGTCGCCCACCAGCACCACATCCACGCCACTGTGGTCAAGCAGCGCGGCAAAGCTCGCATCGTAGGCCGTGAGGCAGGCAATTTTCTCGCCCGCGGTTTTCATCTTGGCGAGCGATGCCAGTGTCAGTTTTTCAACGCCGTCACGCTTTTCCGGCTGAGTGTACACGGGAACTCCTGTTCAGTCCGGCTCCAGCATGACGGGCCGAAGCGCAAACATCAAGCCCGACGCGCTACCGGGTTGAAATAATGCCGGCCGCTGCGCACACGCTGGATTTCGCCGACCAGCTGCGCGTAATCCGCCTCGCTGTCCACGACGTTGATGTCGCTCGCGTTCACGATCAGCAGCGGCGAACGGTCGTAATGGTGAAAGAAATAGGCGTACGCGCTGACCACGCGCTCGAGATAATCGCGCCGGATAAAGCGCTCGTAATCCGCGCCGCGGCGCGCGATGCGCCGCATGAGCACCTCGACCGGCGCCTGCAGATACACCACCAGATCCGGCGCGGGCGCATCCACGGTGAGATGCTGGTAGACCTGTTCATACAGGGCGAATTCATCGTCGTCCAGATTGAGCTGGGCGAACAGCCGGTCCTTCTCCAGCATGAAATCCGCGACGCGCGCGGGCGTAAAAATGTCGCCTTGGCGCAGCTGCTGCAGTTGGCGGGCGCGCTGAAACAGGAATGACAGCTGCGTGGGCAGCGCGGCGTGTTTGGGATCGCGGTAAAAGCGGTCCAGGAACGGATTTTCCTCGGCATGCTCGAGCAGCAGTTCCGCACCGAGCGTTTCCGCCAGCAGTTGCGCCAAGCTGGTCTTGCCCACGCCAATGGGACCCTCAACCACCAGATAGCGGGACCGGGCTTCAGGCATGCGCGCCCTCCTCGTAAAGCCGGATAGCCGGCGAGCGGCAATGCTCGCGCAGCACGCGCACCAGACCGCGGCCGGGAATCACCAGATCCGGTGCCAGTTCGGCCAGAGGATACAGGACGAAGCTGCGCTTATGCAGCTCCGGATGCGGCAGCGTCAGTTCCGGCGTCTGCAACGCGAGGTCGCCGTACACAAGCAGATCCAGATCCAGGTTGCGCGGACCCCAGCGGCTGTCGGGACTGCGCCGACGGCCGTGACGCAGTTCGATGGCCTGCAAATGCCGCATTAGCTCCAGCGCTTCGAGTCGCGTTCCAAGCGCAGCCACGGCATTCAGGTAATCCGGCTGGTCCTGGGGTCCCAAGGGTTTGCTCCGATAGAAGCGCGATTGCGACAGCATGCGCGTATCCGGTAACTGCGCGAGTTCGGCAAGCGCGCCACGCAGCTGTGCGGCGGGATCGTTCAGATTGGCGCCGAGGCCGATATATGCGCTGACCGGCGCACGCATGCTCAAGCCGGTGCGGACACTTTGTGGCGCCGGCGGCGCCGCGAACGCCGTCGCCGGCCGGCCGGTGCGGCGGCGACCGGCACCAACAGCTCGCGCTCGGCATCGGTGCCGGCCGCCTGCAGGCGCGTCCACCAGCCGGCCAGTTCCGCATCCACTTCACCGGCTTCGGCACGCAACATCAGGAAATCGTAGGCGGCGCGGAAGCGCGGATGCGCCAGGAACCGCGACGGCCGCTTGCCCTCGCGCTGCAGAAAGCGCGGCTGCATCTGATAGATCTCGATCATGGGCGTGGCGAAGCGGCGCGGCAGCGCCACATGCGCAATCTGTTCGAACACCAGCTCATCCGCGGCCTGGTGCAGTGCTTCAGCCGGACGCGTACCCGCGGTTTCCAGTTCAGCGGCCCGCTGGCGCACCGGCTCCCACATGAGCGCGGCGAACAGAAACGCCGGGGTAACCGGTTTGTCTTCGCGCACGCGCGTGTCGGTGCTGGCAAGCGCACGGCTGATGAAGGTATGCGGGAAACCCTGCTCCTCGGTATCCAGCAGCGGGTCGGTGCGCGGGAACAGGCGGGCGAACAGGCCATAACGGCGCAGATGCTCGAACGCCTGCGCGCCAAACCCATACAGGAACAGCTTAAGGATTTCCTCGAACAGCCGGGCGGGCGGAATGTCCGCCAGCAGCGGCGCAAGTTCCGCAATCGGCGCCGCGGTATCCGGGTGCACGCGGAAACCGAGCTTGGCCGCAAAGCGCGCGGCGCGTAGCATGCGCACCGGGTCTTCGCGAAAGCGGGTCGCGGGATCGCCGATCAGGCGCAGCACGCCGGCATGCAGGTCCGCAAGCCCGTCCACGTAATCGCGCACTGAAAAATCGCGGATGTCGTAATACAGCGCGTTGACGCTGAAATCGCGGCGCAAGGCGTCTTCTTCCAGCGTGCCGTAGGTGTTGTCGCGCAGGATGCGCCCGTTTTCACTGGCGCTGCCGGCCGTCTGTGCCACCGGACGATTGGCACGGAAGGTGGCAACTTCGATGATTTCGCGTCCAAACTGCACGTGTGCGAGGCGGAAGCGCCGGCCGATGATGCGGCAGTTGCGGAACAGTGCGCGCACTTCTTCCGGTCGCGCGTTGGTGGCCACGTCAAAATCCTTGGGCTCGCGTCCCAGCAGCAGGTCGCGCACTCCACCGCCCACCAGGTAGGATTCATAGCCGGCACTTTTCAGCCGGTACAGCACCTTGAGTGCACTTTCGGAAATTTTGGAGCGCGAGATATTGTGCTCGGCGCGCGGAACGATGACGGGGGAAATAACGGAGGGTTCCTGTGTGTGCATGCAATCCGGAAGCTTGCCTGGTATTGGAATTGAACTTGAGCAAATCCGGGCGGCCCGTATAATACCACTCCCCTTGCATCCCCGCTCCCTTCGTCTAGAGGCCTAGGACGGAGCCCTCTCAAGGCTTAAACACCGGTTCGAATCCGGTAGGGAGCGCCAATGAATTTAAAGAATAATTCGCAACGTACCATCCTTGGTGCGCAGCCCGGAGCTGCCATCCATGGCAGCTCGCTCGAAGCTGTGCTTCAAGCCCATGTCTGGGCGCGCGGGCGGATCGGACTGCCACCGGCAATCCGATTAAATACACCGCCCTCGCCCGGTAGGGAACGCCATGTATAGATCCCCTGCATGAATACGTTGCACAGCTCTCGGGCCATCACGGAAAACGCGGCGCTCGCCGCGCCCGGATTGCTGCGGCGCTGGGCCTCCGGCTTGTATGACGCGCTTATTGTTTTGGCGATCTGCATCCTCGCCACCTTCCTGATCATGCCCTTCACGCACAGTGCAGCGCTCGAATCGCTCTACGCACACAGTTCCGGGTTGAAAATGCTGTACCAGTCGGGACTGCTGATACTGGGTTATGCATTCTTCGGCGGGTTCTGGACGCACGGCGGCCAGACCATCGGCATGCGCACCTGGAAACTGCGGGTGGTGCGTCTCGATGGTGCACGCCTCGACTGGTACCGCGCACTGCTGCGCTATCTCGGCATGCTGATTCCCTGGTTGCTGTTGCTGCTCGGCGCCGAATTGTTGATGAGTGCGCAGCAGGCCGCGCAGACACTGGCGTGGCTCGTGGCCGGCGCACTCGCCTTGCTGGCCGCGCTCGCGGCCTTCCTCTGGCCGGCCTTCGACCGGCGGCGCCTCGCCTGGCATGACCGCCTGTCCGGCACGCGTCTGGTACGGTCGGGAATCACCGGAAACGTCCCTCCCGTTTGACGCTTCCACCCGCATTACGCGAGCCCGCATTTGGGGGTCTCCCCGCAAATTGCTTATCATCTGTGCACCTTCACTTGGTATCCCGTACCGCTCGTAATCCGGCATCCGCATACCAGAGGCCCGCAGCTACTTCCCCGAGGCTTACCATGAACAAACTCACATTCTCTTTTGCTTTCGCCATCGGCCTGATGCTCGCAGTCCCCTGCAGTTTCGCAGCCGGGAATGCGAGTCAGGAAATCGCCACCGCGGCCGCGCATGCGCAAATGGCGGCGGCCGCCGCCGACAAATCAACGGCAGATATGCACCTGCATCACGTGATTAACTGCCTGGTGGGACCGGGCGACCGGCGCTACGACGCCCAAGCCGGCGATCCCTGCAAAGGCATGGGCAACGGCGCGATGCATGATCTCGGGCACGCGCCCGCCGAGCATGTGCGGCTGCAGCGGGCTCTCACGCAGGCGGAACGCGGCCTGCATGCCGACAGTCTGGACGCCACTCACACGGCGGCAAAACTCGCCACCGAAGCGCTCAAGGCCCCCGGTTCAAACGACGATTGATTGCGCAGCCGCCGGCGGTCAGCGGATGCGACTGACTGCAATGACGCTGATGCCGGCCAGCACGGCGGTGGGCAACCACGCCGTGAGTACCGGATTCAGCCCGAAGACCACACCGCTCTGCATGAAGATGCTGTCAAAGACGTAGAAGCCGATGCCGATGAGCATGCCGGTGACCAGACGCTGACCGGTGGTGGCGGAACGCATCGGGCCAAACACAAACGGCAGCGCCAGCACTACCATCACCAGCAGGGAAAACGGCTGGGCAATGCGGCTCCAGAACGCAGCCACGTAGCGATCGGCATTGATGTCGTTGCTGCGCAGATACCTTATATATTGGTAAAGCCCGTGTGCCGACAGGCTGCCGCTGTCCACGGTAAACAGACTCAGCAGACCCGGGCTCAGAAAGGTGTGCCACTCGCGACTCGCGGCATTCACCGTGATCGCGCCCGCGGCGCCGAGTTCGGTACTACGCACGTTCTCGAGTATCCAGCTGCCGTTCCGAAATGCGGCCGAGGTGGCGCTGCTCATCGCCAGCAGGTGATGCGCATCGTCCACGCGGTAAATGAAAATCCCCTGGGCCGAATTGCGTCCGCTCATTTCCCGGATATTGAGAAATACGCTGCCGTCCCGGGCCCAGATGCCGCCTGCCGTGCTGTTGGGGTTGTAGCCGGTGAGTTCAGCACGCCGCGCGTCGGCGTAGCGCTGTGCCGGTGGTGCCAGCCACTCACCCAACGCCAGGCACAGCGCCAGCAGCAGCACGCCACCCACGAGCGCCGACCCGCCAAGGCGCGCCACCGACACGCCGGCGGTGCGCATCACCATCAGTTCATTGTGACTGGCGAGTTCTCCCAGTCCCAGCACGGTACCGATCAGGGCTGCGATCACGCACATCTGATAGGCCTGCGTCGGCACATACAGCAGCGTGTAGAGCGCGGCATCTCCCAGCCGGTATTGCCCCTCGCCTACGCTCTTGAGTTCTCCGACGAAAGTGATGATGCTGGCGAGCGCCGTCAGCACCAGCAGCACCAGCAGGCTGTTGAGGATGACTTGCCAGGCGAGATGCCGATCAATGACCCGCATGCGCATCCCCTGCCGCCCTGAACCACAGGCCTCGCCAGCCGTATTGGCGGTACAACAACACCAGCGCCGCGATCAGCAGCAACGCCAGTACCCACCAGACGCCGACGGCCGCCGGCACCAGATCCTTCTGCAGCCAGGCACGCGCCACGCCCAGCAAATTGCTGTAAATCACGTAGGCCAGAATCGCGATGAACAATCGCCCATAGCGGCCCTGGCGCGGTGACGTGCGTGCCAGCGGTACGGCCAGAAATACCAGCAACAGGGTCGAGAGTGGCACCGACACGCGCCACTGGAATTCCGAGAGCGCTCCGGGTGAGGCCTCGCGCAGCAGCGCATAGGTCGGCATGGCTGAATAGCTCGGCGGCCCGGCGGCGGGCGCATTCGGCGACAAACGGATGCTGTATTGCGCGAACTGCACGATGCGGAAATCCGCTTTACCCGGCTCGCCGTCGTAGCGGTAACCATTGTGCAATACCAGCGTACCTTCGCCCTGCGGGCCGGTAATCTCGCGCGTACCGCTGGCGGCGGTGACCACGTCCTGGCGTGCCCCATTGGGGCCGGTCATGAATACATCGCGCAGCTCACGCCCGCCGTTGCTGACGCCGGCGGCATACAGCACACCGCGGCCCTCCTGGTCCTGCTTGAAGCTGCCGGATTCGAAGCTGCCGACCTGTGCGTTGTGCTGGGCGTAACTGCGGATGATGTCGCTGGTGCGTGACGCCCACGGCGCAACTTGCAGCGACAGCAGCGCCATCACCACGGCCAGCACCGCGGCGATGACCAGCAGCGGACGGTAAATCCCCACGGGTCCGACACCGCAGGCCATGAACGTGGTCATTTCGCTGTCGCGATACAAACGCCCGAGCGCCAGCATCACCGCCAAAAACAGCGCGACCGGCACCACGACGATGAAATAACTTACCGAGGCCAGGCCGAGCAGCGCGAACACCGTGTCGCGCGGCAGCCGGCCAGCGGCCGCATCACCGAGCAGCAACGCAAAACGGTTACTGAGCATGATCAGCATGAGTATCACGGTGACCGCAACCCAGGTGAGCACGGCTTCACGCGCCAGATAGCGGTCAACAATGCGTAGCACTCGCGCCTCCGCTGATGCCGGGTTGGGTTAGAATGACGCGGTCTCAAGCCACGCCCGGCCGCGATAACCACGAACCGCATAATACGCCAGCCGCACGGCCCGTCCGGGCGCTGGCACAAGGAATCTGGCATGGAATTTTCCAGCAAATTTGCCGAGCTTCCAAGCCTGGATTCCGCCTGTGTGGTGGTCGGCGTATTCGACGGCGGCAAACTCACGCAGCCCGCCCGGGTGCTGGATCAGGCCAGTCGCGGGCAGCTCGCCAGACTGGTGAAGAGCGGGGCGTTCTCCGGTCGCCTCGGCCAAAGCCTGATGCTGTTTCAGTTCTCCGGCGTGGCCGCGGAACGCCTGCTGCTCGTCGGGCTCGGAAAGGAAGAGGAGTTCACCCTGCGCACCTACCGCAAGGCGGTGCACAGATGCGTGCAGGCGCTGCTCGATGGCGGCGTAAAGGATGCAGCGCTGACTCTCGCCATGCTGAGCGTGCCGGATACCGATACCTATGCGCGTGCCCGCCACGCGGTGGAATGCGTCGCCGACGCAGCGTACCGGTTTGAACAGTGCAAAAGCCAGCCGGAGAAGCCCAAGTCCGTGCTGCAAAAGATAAACGTCCTGGTATCCGGCCGCGATGAATTGCGCGCCGCCGAGCGCGGCATCCAGCACGGCAGCGCGATTGCCGAAGGCGTGGCGCTTGCCAAGGATCTCGGCAACCTCCCGCCCAACATCTGCACGCCCGCCTATCTCGCCAATGAGGCGCGCAAGCTCGGTCGCGGCACCAGGCTCAAGGTTACGGTGCTGGAAGAAGCGCAGATGAAAAAGCTCGGCATGGGCGCGCTGCTGGCGGTGTCGAGCGGTAGCAGCCAGCCGGCCAAGCTCATCATCATGGAATATCGTGGCGGGTCGAAAAACGCCAAGCCGCAGGTGCTCGTGGGCAAAGGCATCACCTTCGATTCCGGCGGTATCTCCATCAAGCCCAGCGCCGCCATGGACGAGATGAAATTCGACATGTGCGGCGCGGCCAGCGTATTCGGCACTCTCAAGGCCGCGATGCGCATGCAACTCAAGCTCAATCTCGTGGGCATCGTGCCGACCTCCGAGAATCTGCCGGACGGCAAGGCGGTCAAACCCGCGGACATCGTCAAGACGATGTCCGGCCAGACCGTGGAAATCCTGAATACCGACGCCGAGGGCCGGTTGATCCTGTGCGATGCACTCACCTACGCGCAACGTTTCAAGCCCGCGGCGATCGTGGACATGGCCACGCTCACCGGTGCGTGCGTGATTGCACTCGGCAACGTCGTGTCCGGCCTGTTCGGCAACGACGCGACGCTGGTGAAGGAACTGTGGAATGCGGGCGAACAGGCCGACGACCGCGCCTGGCACCTGCCGCTCTACGATGATTATCAGGACGGCCTGAAAAGCAACTTCGCGGATTTTGCCAACGTGGGCGGGCGCGAGGGCGGCGCCATTACCGCGGCCTGCTATCTGTCGCGCTTTACCAAGGGCATGCGCTGGGCGCATCTCGACATCGCCGGCACCGCCTGGAAAAGCGGCGCTGAAAAAGGCGCCACCGGGCGGCCGGTGCCGTTATTGGTGCAATATTTACTGGACCGTGCATAGCGCAGCATGACTCAAGTGGACTTCTATGTGCTGCCGGATACCACCCCGCGCGGGCGCGCGTTGTTCGTGTGCCGGCTTGCGGAAAAAGTCTTCCACCTCGGCCAGCGCAGCTTCATCCATCTCGCATCGGAGCGCGATGCACGCGAGCTGGATGAGCTCCTGTGGACATACCGCGACCGCAGCTTCCTGCCGCACGCGCTCGCCGCCGCCGGCGACGATGTACCGGTGCTGCTCGGCTGCGGCGCGGAGCCGGCCGCGGATTGCCAGTTGCTCATCAACATGACCTCCGCGGTACCCGGGTTCTTCAGCCGCTTCGAACGCGTTGCGGAGGTGGTGGACGCCGACCCGCAAATCCGCGCCCAGGGGCGCGAACGCTTCCGCTTTTACAAAGATCGCGGGTATGCTGTGGAGACCCATCAGCTGTGAGTACGTCCATGCCGCCCGTCAATCCGTTGGATACCCCAGCCATGCCGGACATCCCGGTACTGGACGACGTCGTCACGCCGGGCGACGGCAAGCCGGTGGCGCCGAAAAACGGTACACCGTCGGCCGCGCCTGCCGCTCCCGTGCGGCCCGAAGTCCGTCAGGACCTGCTGATTGACATGCTGACCGAGCGCATCGCCGCGCTCACCGATCGGCTGCTGCGCGATGCCTCGAACGACATCCAGGATCTGCTCATGGACAAGATCTGGGAAAAACTGCGCGTGGAAATCCCCGCCATAGTCGCCGAAGCACTCGGGAAAAACGGTCACGACCGCTGACATCTCCACGTAACGCCATCCGTGGTGTTACGCGCTTGCACCGTTCAGGCACTCACGCGCCGCACTCGCATGTGGATGCATCCGGCCCGCCGCCCACGACGGGTGAGTGCGGCTTGCGCCGCTCACCCGCTGTTATAATTCCCCGCTCCGCCCGGCGGCAGCTCCCCATCTCCTAAATGGAAAAGAACTACGACCCGCAGGCCATCGAGCGCCGCTGGTATCAGCATTGGGAACAGACCGGCGGCTTCGCCTCGCGCGGCGCGGGCACGCCGTACTGCATCCTGCTGCCGCCGCCCAACGTCACCGGCACATTGCACATGGGCCATGCCTTCCAGCAAACGCTCATGGACACGCTCATCCGCTACCACCGCATGCGCGGCGAGCGCGTGCTGTGGCAGGGCGGCATGGATCATGCGGGCATCGCTACCCAGAAAATCGTCGAGAACCAGTTAGCGGTCGAAGGCAAGACCCGCCATGACCTCGGCCGCGAGAAGTTCATTGCGCGCGTGTGGCAATGGAAACAGGAATCCGGCTCGGTCATCGGCCGCCAGATGCGGCGTATCGGCGTCTCGCTTGACTGGTCGCGCGAGCGCTTCACCATGGACGCGGGACTGTCCGCTGCGGTGTGCAAGGTTTTCGTCGAGTGGTACCGCGCAGGACTTCTGTACCGCGGCAAGCGGCTGGTGCACTGGGATCCCGTGCTGCAAACTGCGGTCTCCGACCTCGAAGTCAACAACGAGGAACGCGACGGCCATCTGTGGTTCATCCGTTATCCGGGAGCCGATGGAAGTGAAGGCGTGGTGGTTGCCACCACGCGGCCGGAAACCATGCTGGGCGATGTGGCCGTGGCCGCGCATCCCGAAGATGCGCGTTACAAAAAGCTGATCGGCAAGAAACTAAAGCTGCCGCTCACCGGCCGCGAGATCCCGGTCATTGCCGATGAATCCGTGGATAAGGAATTCGGCACTGGCGCGGTCAAGATCACACCGGCTCATGATTTCAACGATTACAAACTCGGCGAACGGCACAGCCTCGAGCCGCTCAATATTTTCACGCTGGATGCCAGGCTCAATGAGAACGTACCGGCCGCTTACCGCGAGCTGGACCGCTTTGCGGCGCGCAAGCGCGTGCTGGCCGATCTGGAATCGCAAGGATGGCTGGTCGAAACCCGTAAACACAAACTCACCATACCTGTGAGCCAACGCTCCGATGCGGTGATCGAGCCGATGCTCACGGACCAGTGGTTCTTGGATTTGACGAGCAAAAAAGGCCGCAAGGCCATCACCGAACCGGCGTTGAACGCGGTTCAAAACGGCGATATCAAATTCGTCCCGGAGAACTGGGCGACGACTTACACGCAATGGCTGGAAAACATCCAGGACTGGTGTGTAAGCCGTCAGCTCTGGTGGGGCCACCGTATTCCCGCGTGGTATGACGAAGCCGGCAACATTTTTGTCGGTGAAGATCAGGCTGATGCAATCAAGCACGGCAACAAAAAGCCCGTGGGCAGACTGACACAAGATGAAGACGTGCTGGACACCTGGTTCAGCTCAGCACTGTGGCCGTTTTCCACACTTGGCTGGCCGGCAAATGGGCCGGTAAAGAACGAGCGCGGCCTCATCGTTGCGGACTGGTCGAAGGACCAGCAGTTCCTACCGTCCGCGGTGCTGATCACCGCCTTTGACATCATCTTTTTCTGGGTGGCGCGTATGGTCATGGCGACCAAATACTTTACCAAGCGCGTACCGTTCCGCGAGGTCTATATCAACGCCATCGTGCGCGACGCCGAAGGCCAGAAGATGTCCAAATCCAAGGGCAATACCATTGACCCGCTGGACCTGATGGACGGCATTGGCCTCGACGCGCTGGTGAAAAAATCCACTGAAACCTTGCTCATCCCGCAGGTGCGACAAAAGGTGGAAAAGCGCATTCGTCGCGACTACCCGCAGGGTATCCCGGCGGTGGGCGCAGATGCGCTGCGCTTCACCTTCGCGGCGCTCGCCACCTACGGCCGCACCATCAACTTCGACCTCAAGCGCTGCGAGGGCTACCGCAACTTCTGCACCAAGCTTTGGAATGCGACGCGCTTTGTTTTGATGAATAGCGAGGGATACAGCGCCCACGGTGAACTGCCGCTCAAAACTCCCGCCGAACACTGGATAGTCAACAAGCTCGAACACTTATTGATAAATATAGAAGGGCGTATCAAAGCCTACCGTTTCGATCTACTAGCACAGGATTTGTACGAATTCACCTGGAATGATTATTGCGACTGGTTCATCGAGCTGTCCAAGCCGGCGCTGAACGGAGATGATTGCGCGGCCGCGGATTCCACCCGCCACACACTTTTGTACGTGTTGGAAACTCTGCTGCGAGCACTGCACCCGATTATTCCCTTTATCACCGAAGAACTCTGGCAGCAGGTAGCACCCAAACTTGGCAAAACCGGCCAATCTGTTTCACTGGAATCTTATCCACAGTTCAAAAGGCGACTTGCGAACCCGAGCGTTGCCACCGGCGATATCGAACGTCTGATCGGGGCCATTATCCAAATCCGCAGCATCCGCAGCCAGATGAATCTTTCGCCGTCCCTGAATGTGCCGCTGCTGGTGGAAGACAAGGGCACCGATCCACATATCTGGCAACGCGTGGGGGCCATGCTCAAGGCCCTGGCAAGACTGGAATCGCTGCGCGTATTGCAGCCCGGAGAGACGTCGCCGCCCGCAGCCACCGCCGTGCTGGACCAGGCGACATTCATGATTCCGCTCCAGGGATTGATTGACGTGCCCGCGGAAATTGTGCGCCTCGGAAAACAACTGGACAAACTGCGGCAGGAGCGCGCACGCACCCAAGCCAAACTCGGCAATGCGGCGTTCATGAACGGCGCACCCGCCGAAGTGG
This sequence comes from Gammaproteobacteria bacterium, assembly GCA_035279405.1. Taxonomy (NCBI): domain Bacteria; kingdom Pseudomonadati; phylum Pseudomonadota; class Gammaproteobacteria; species Gammaproteobacteria bacterium. The sequence continues at coordinate 16,096 of DATEHU010000048.1, read as the reverse complement.
TCAGCGCTACGCAGGCGCGGGTGCGCGAACTCGACGATGAGCTCGCCCGTCTCCAGGAACAACTGAATCGCCTGCGGACTCTGGAATAACAATACCCTGTCCGCATTTTTTTGCGGGAACCCGAGAGCATGGATAGTTATTTCTGGCATGTCTGGATCGGGCCCGTCATCGCAGCCATTCATGTCCTGGGCCTGATCGCGGCCGCGCATGCCGCGCTTACGGCGCGCACTTCCCAGGGCGCCGTCGCCTGGGCGGTATCGCTGGTTTTCATGCCGTATCTGGCGCTGATCCCGTATCTGATCTTCGGCCGCAGTAAGTTTGCCGGCTACGTGGAAGCGCGGCGCACGCGGAACCGCCAATTCAGTGAGCGTGCGCACGGTTTGCGCCGGGACGGCCGCGCACTCTCCGAAACCGAAGCGCTGTTGGGTCGCGGGCTCGGCGGCATCGTGGCCTTATCCAAGCTCACGCAACTGCCATTCACACGTGGCAACGAGGTGCGCCTGCTGATCAACGGCGGACCGACGTTTGCAGCCATCCTTGCAGCCATCGCAACAGCTAAACACTACGTCATCGTGCAGTTTTTCGTGGTGGCGGATGATGAACTCGGCCGGCAATTGCGCGACGCGCTCATCGCCAAGGTGCGCTCGGGAGTGACGGTATATTTTCTGTACGACGGCATCGGCAGCCATGCGTTGCCGGCAAGCTACGTTAGCAGCCTGCGCCACGCGGGTGTGCAGGCGCAGGAGTTTCTCACCCGCCGGCGCCGGCTTATCACCCGCTACCAGCTCAATTTCCGCAATCATCGCAAAATCGTGGTCGTGGACGGCGAACACGCGTTTGTCGGCGGACACAACGTCAGCAACGAATATCTGGGGTTGCAACCCCCGCTCAGTCCCTGGCGCGATACGCATATCGAGGTAACGGGTCCAGCAGTAGCGGGGATCCAGCTCGCCTTTGTGGAGGACTGGTACTGGGTCACCGGTCAGTTGCCGGACCTGCGTTGGCGCCCCGCTTCACAAGCCGCCAACATGCACTGCCAAGTGGTGCCGAGCGGCCCGGCGGACGAACTGGAGACCTGCGCGTTGTTCTTTGTGCAAGCCATCAACTCGGCCCGCACGCGTCTGTGGATCACCACGCCGTATTTCGTGCCGGATGAAGCGGTATTCACCGCGCTCAAGCTCGCGGTATTACGCGGTGTGGAGGTACGCATCCTGATACCGAGCCGCGCGGATCACTTTATCGTGTTCAACGCTTCCAGCCTGTACGCCCACGAGGCGGTACGCGCCGGCATCCGAGTGTACCGTTACCAGCCCGGTTTTCTGCATCAGAAAGTCGTATTGATAGATGACGAAGCGGCTGCGATTGGCAGCACCAATCTCGACAATCGCTCCTTCCGGCTCAATTTCGAAATTACGCTGCTGACCGTGGATCAGAATTTTGCGGCGGCGGTTGCCGCGATGCTGGCAACGGATTTTGCGCAGGCGCGGCGGATCACGTCCGAGGAATACACCGACAGCCCGGTGATACGGCGCGTGATCATGGGCGCGGCACGCCTGTTCGCGCCGATCCTCTAGCCCGCAGCTTGAACCTTCACTCCGGGCTGCGGTTACATCGCTGACCCGTGCAGCAGCTTTGCGCTCACAGACAAATCAACCCGCCGGGCCGGGCGAGGTGTTGAGCATCATGACCGCGAGTTTCCAGTCGCCGGACTGCCGTTGCCAGACCGAAAGATATTTGCCGTACCCGGCCGTGGCCTGGCCGCCTGCATCGCGACCGGTGAGCGTGTAGATTCCCCACGTATAGCCGAGATCACCGGAGGCACCCGCGCCCTGAAGTGTCCAGCTCAGCTGCGTGCCGGCAGGCAGGGCCTGCAGGCTCTGTTCAATGACCTTGCGGTTCTGCAACGGCGCACGTTGCTCCGGCAGCAACACGGCGTTATCCAGTGCATAACGCCGGAATGCGGTGGCAAATCCCTGCTGTGCGGACAACGTGGAAAACGCATCGTCGGTACGCGCCAACGCCTGGGTCGCCGCCGCAACGCCGCCGTTCCCGCAGGCGGCAAGCAACAGGCAAGCAACCACACCCACACCGGCGGCACGCAAGGTATTCACGTTTATCTCCCGACGAATGGACCTGTGTATTGTGGACGCCCCGCGGGTTTTAGCATAGTGTAAATTGCAGGGAGGAATTGCATGCCTAACGATCAGCCCATTCCCATCCGCGAATTGCCGGCGCGCAACCTGGTGGACAAGGTCGCCATGGCCATCACCGCGGCCAACCGCATCATTCTCGGCAAGGAAACCCAGATCCGCCTGGCGCTGGTGTGCCTGATCACCGGCGGCCACCTGTTGATCGAGGACATTCCCGGCGTCGGCAAGACCATGCTGGCGCAGAGTCTCGCGCACCTGCTGGGCCTGTCGTACCAGCGCATCCAGTTCACGAGCGACCTGCTGCCGGCGGACATCATCGGCGCGTCCATTTACGAGCGCCAGAGCGGCGAGTTCCGTTTCCACCCCGGCCCGATCTTCGCGCACCTGGTGCTGGCCGACGAGGTCAACCGCGCCACGCCCAAGGCGCAGAGCGCGCTGCTCGAAGCCATGGAAGAACGCCAGGTGACCGTGGACGGCGTCACCCGGCCGCTGCCGCAGCCGTTCTTCGTGATCGCCACCCAGAATCCGCTGCATCAGGTGGGCACGTTTCCGTTGCCGGAATCGCAACTCGACCGCTTCCTCATGTGCATTGGCCTTGGTTATCCCGGCGAGCACGCCGAGCGTGAGCTGCTGCGTGGGCGCGATCGCCGCGAACTGCTGCGCGACCTGAAGCCGGTATTGAATGCGCCCGAGCTGATGAGCCTGCGCAGCGCGGCCTTTGACCTGCATGTATCCGACGCTTTGCTGGATTACCTGCAGGCCCTGGTGCGTCACACGCGCGAATCCCCGCGCTACGAAAACGGCCTGTCACCGCGCGCCGCCATTGCGCTCAAGCACGCCGCGCAGGCCTGGGCGCTGCTCATGGGCCGTGCCGGCGTGATCCCGGAAGATCTGCAGGCAGTGCTGCCGGGCGTGGTCGGTCACCGCCTGCGCATGCAAGCCACGCATGAAAGCGGCACACCGGCGACGGTCGCCAAAGAGCTGCTGGAAGCCGTGCCGATCCCCTGAAAAAATCGTGCTGCGTCCTGCGTGCTGAGTGCTGCGTCCAAAAAAGTCGTCACACGGTACTCGTCACGCAGCACGCAGTACCCAGCACCGGATCCTGAATGTTCGCTGCCACGCGCAAATTCCTGAGCCAGCACATATACGAATGGGCGCGCCGCCGTCAGGGCCAGGATGGCGACAGTCTGCGCCTGGACCACCGGCGCATCTACATCCTGCCCACGCGTCAGGGCTGGATTTACGCGTTGGCGCTGCTGTTCATGCTGCTCGCTTCCATGAACTACTCCAACAGCATGGGCTTCATGCTGGTGTTCGTGCTCGCCGGGCTGGGCTTCACCGCCATGTACGCATGCCACGCCAATCTCGCCGGGTTGGAAATCACCGCCGGCAAACATCCCGCGGTGTTCGCCGGTGACACCGCACGCTTTGTCCTGCACCTTGACAATCCGGGTCGCAGCACGCGCAGCGCCATCAGCCTGAGCGCGGCGCACGGTGACTCCACGGTCACCGGCGATATCGCCGGCGGCGGTCACGGCAATGGGGCCGTGCCATTGCGCGCCGAGCACCGCGGCTGGCTGAGTGTCGAGCGCTTGGTGGTGGAAACCGATTATCCGTTCGCCCTGTTCCACGCTTGGAGCTGGGTGTACATGGAGCTGAAAGTGCTGGTGTATCCCCAACCCGCGGAACATGCGCCCCCGCTGCCCCAGCCCGAAGGCGGACACGGCGGCGGCGAGCGTGCGACGCGCGGCGATGAGGATTTCAGCAACTTGCGCAGTTATCGGCCCGGCGATTCACCGCGGCACATCGCCTGGAAGGCATCGGCACAGATGCAGCGGCTGCTCACCAAACAGTTTGCCGGCGGTGGTGAGGAACAGCGCTGGCTCGCATGGGATCAGCTGGCGGAGCGCGACCCGGAAAAGCGCCTGTCCATCCTGTGCCGCTGGGTATTGACCGCACACGCTGAAAACCTGAATTACGGCCTGCGCTTGCCGGGCAAAACTATCGCCATCGCCGGCGGTGCGACGCACCGCGACCACTGCCTGGAAGAACTGGCGCTGTTCCAGTTGCCGGGAGCGCACGCTCCTTGAACGCGATATTGGCGACCAACTCCGAGCCGCGCCTGGAACGCACGCGCCTGTTGTGGACGCTGGCGGCACTCGCCGTCATGACGCTGCCGCACGCGCTGCACCTCGCGCCCTGGATAGTACTCACCGCCACGCTCGTCGCCTTGTGGCGCCTGGGCGTGGTGTATTTCGGCTGGCCGTTGTTCAGCCGCTACACGCGCATCGCCTTCGGCGTGCTTGCGTTCATCGGCGTGTACGCGACCTATCGGACCTTCAACGGCCCGCAAGCCGGTACCGCCTTGCTGATCCTGCTCGCCGGGCTCAAGCTCATGGAAGCGCGCGGACTGCGCGACTATTTCCTGCTGCTGGTGATCACCCTGGTCATAGGCTTGACCAACTTCCTGTACGACCAGACGATTCCGCTCGCAATCTACATGATTCCGGCCGTGTGGCTCGCAGCTGCCGCGATGCTCAATGTCGCCCATCCGGACACTGGACACACACTGCTGGCATCCGCAAGAACCAGCGCACGCATGCTGCTGTCGGCGCTGCCGGTGGCGCTGGTGCTGTTCCTGCTGTTTCCGCGCATTCCCGGCCCCTTGTGGAGTCTGGCGTTGCCGCAACACTCGGCGGTCACCGGTTTGTCCACCAGCATGTCGCCAGGCAGCTTGAGCCGCCTCGCGCAATCGGACGCCATCGCGTTCCGTGTCAAGTTCCTGAATGCCGCGCCGCCGCGCGCTCAGCTTTACTGGCGCGCCCTGGTGCTGCACGACTACGACGGTCAAACCTGGACTGCCGGCAACATCATGTGGGACGGCAGCAGCACACTGTCCGCGCGCGGAGCGCCGGTGAACTATCAAATCACCTTGCAGCCCAATCAACTGCGGGTGCTGTACGCGCTCGACTTGCCGGCCCAGGTGCCGGCGAGCACGCGCCTGACCGCGGACTACGAAATACTCGCGCCGCGCCCGGTTACGGAACTCAGGTTGTACGACGCCAGTTCCTACACCGATTACCGCTACGGTCTGGATATCCCTGCCTGGGAGCTGCGCCGCGACATGCGCCTGTCTCCCGGGATTGATCCGCGCGCGCGCCAACTGGCGCAAAGCTGGCGTGCTGCAACCTCAGCTCCGGAGCAGATTGTCACGGACGCGCTGCGCATGTTTCACCAGCAGGATTTCCATTACACGCTGCAACCCGGGGTGCTGAACGGCCCGAATCGCATTGACGATTTCCTGTTCAACACGCGCCGCGGTTTCTGTGAACACTTTGCCAGTGCGTTTGTGTTTCTGATGCGCGCCGCCGGCATTCCGGCACACGTGGTCATCGGCTATCAAGGCGGTACGCGCAATCCCGTGGACGGATATTACGTCGTGCGCCAGGAAGATGCGCACGCCTGGGCGGAGGTGTGGTTCGCAGGCCGCGGCTGGGTGCGCGTGGATCCGACCGCGGCCGTGGATCCGGCGCGCGTGGACCAGGGTTTGGCGGCCGCGCTGCCGGGCGAAGCGGTGCCAGGCTACTTTTTCCACGCCCACCCATGGGTGGGGCAGTTACGCAATGGCTGGGACGCACTCAACAACGGCTGGAATCAATGGATATTGGCCTACGGTCCGGAACTGCAGAGCCGTTTTTTCGCCGACATCGGGCTGGCGTATGGCAACTGGCTGCAGCTGGTATTGGTTCTGCTGATGGCCATCGGCGCGATTCTGCTGCTGGTGTGGGTGGTGCTGTGGTGGCGTCATCGCGCTCCGCGGCCTTCCGGCGTGCAACGCAACTACCTGCGCTTCTGCCGCAAGCTGGCAAATCGTGGATTCACGCGTGCCGGCTATGAGGGTCCGCTGGATTACGCGCAGCGCGTGAGCCGCGCGCGGCCGGATCTGGCGTCTGCGGTGAATGTCATCGCCAGGTTCTATGTGAACCTGCGATATGCAGGGAGCGGCGATGCCCGCGCTTTCGCCAGATTGGTACAGGCCTTCCGCCCTTGAGCTGAAACCCCGCAGCCGGCCCGCTCATTGGCTGCACTGAGATCAACCAGCACGCCCGCGCGGAGATTTTCCTCCGCGCGTAAACGCCGCGCTGGATTTGCAATCAGCCGGCAGCGGCGCTCAACTGCGTTGCCAGCAACGCATCAACTGCCGCTCGGGACCGCCTGGGTGTAGGTTGCCGGAAACCCGCTCGGTGGCTTGGCCAGGTTCCAGGTGCCGGGTTTGCTGGAATCCTGGATGAAATTCAAGGTCCATGAGATCTGGGAATAGGCCGTGGAGATCAGCGAACCCGGGATGGCGATGGAAATTGAATTCGCACTCCAAAACGTCAGGCCGCAGGGCATGCTGACCGGCGTATTGTCCGCCACCGCCGTGATCGTCAGGGAGCAACGCACACCGCTGACGTGCACGGCCAGGCCGGAATAAACCGCGCCCGCCACGCTGCTATTGAGAATCATGTCGGCGGCGGGTGCTGAAATCGTGAAGTGCGTGGGCAGATACATGCCGATGTCGGGGACGTTGGACGCGGCCAGCGTGTTGTTGCCGAATTGCCTGAGCGTGAGGACCTGCTGGCCCTTGGGAGTGTTGAAACCGATTTCCATATAGGCATGTGGTGCGCCCAGCGCGTTGTCCTTGTCTTTCAGCACCACACAGCCCAAGCCGACTTCAGGCGGATTGGTGCCGTCCCCGCGATAGGTGTAGTAATTGCAGGTATGGCCGCTAATCAGGAAGTTGGCGCTGTCGGTGTAGGAGCCCTTGACCGGTACCCCGATGAGCGCAAACATCGAACCGGACGAACCGCAAGCCGCGAGCAGCATGACACCGCAGGCGCAAAGCCCTCCCATTAACATCCGCTTCATAAACCCTCCACGACGGTTTTGAGGGCGGCAACAGGCCGCTTCCCGGAACCGAATTCTGCCACGACTGGAGCGATTTCGCAGGTCTGCCGATTCAATGCTGTGCAGGGGGTGCGGGCGCCGCAGTGCCGGCCGGGCGCCCTTCCACCCGCGCCAGCAGCACCGCCCCCACCGCAAACAACACGATTACCGACAGAATCGACAGGCGTGGGCTACCGCTCAGGTAACTCACCAGGCCGATCAGGAAAGGGCCGATGATGGCGGCGAACTCACCCAACATGTTGTAGAAACCGAAGAATTCCCCGGCGCGCTCGGGCGGTACCAGTCGCGCGTAGTACGAGCGGCTCAGTAGTTGCACCCCGCCCTGCACCAGTCCGACCAGCGCCGCGAGCACGAAAAACTGCCAGGAATGCTGCATGAAGGCCGCGAACACGGTGACAAATACATACACCGCCAGGCCGATGAAGATCGCGATTTTCGGGCCGATGCGTTCACCCAGGCGCCCGAACAGGAGCGCCGCGGGCGCGCCGATGAACTGCACCATAAGCACCGCTAAAATTAAATCAGTCCGGGTGAAACCAATCGCCTGGCCGTAGTCCACCGCCATCTGGATGATGGTGTTAACCCCATCTATATATACCCAATAGGCAATCAGGAACATGAGCACCGGCTTGTAGGCGCGCACGTGGCGGAAGGTTTCCGCCAGTTGCGTCACGCCGGCCTTGGCCGTCCTGAATAGACTCTCTTTCTTCTGAGGCTTCCGTGGTTCCGGCACCCACAATAGCAGCGGCAATGAAAATATCAGCCACCAGATGGCGGTGAGAATCAGAATCAGCTTCACCGCCGCGGTGGCGTCCGCCAGACCAAACCACTGCGGCTTGAGGCTCAGGGCCACGCCCACGACCAGAAATACACCGCCGCCAAGGTACCCGGCGAAATAGCCGATTGCCGAGGTCATGTCCAACTTGCCGGGCGGAGCGACCGACACCAGCATGGAATCGCCGAACACGTTGCCCCACCAATAACACATGGAAGCGATCACGTAGAACAGCCACGCCCACTGCCACTGCCCCATGTTCACGAAATGCAGCGCCAGAACCATGACCGCGCCCAGGAACGCGCTGGTAATCAAGAAGCGTTTCTTGTGCCCACCGCGGTCGGCAATCGCACCCAGCACCGGCGCCGACAGCGCCACCACGAGGCTGGCGATGGAATTCGCCAGCCCCAGGCGGAAGGTGTTCACCGTCACCGAGCTGCCGTGGTCCCAGTAGTTCAGAAAAAAAATCGGAAAGAATACCGTGATGATGGAAGTCGTATAGGCGTGATTGCCCCAGTAGTACGACGCCCACCCCCACAGCTTGCGGTTCCTGAGCAACGGCATGTCCGACTCCCCATGAGCGGCCGCTCAAGGCTAACAGGAATGTGGGGGTGCCGCTATCCGGCGCGCGCACGCTTGAACGGCGCGACTGTCACGATCGCCACGCACATAGTTTCTTTCTTCAGGCGGCGAGCGATTCGATGCCGTGCTCGCGGGTGGTGCGGAAGCGCACGTCGGGCCAGCGTTCCTCGGTGAGTTGAAGATTGATCAAGGTCGGCGCCACGTATACCAGGCTATCGGTGTGATCCAGCGCCAGGTTGTCGAAGGCCTTGTTGCGGAACTCTTCCAGGCGTTTCGCGTCCTCGCATTCCACCCAGCGCGCCGTGGCGACATTTATGTTGTCGAACACGCAATCCACGCCATACTCCTCTTTCAGGCGATAAGCGACGACATCAAATTGCAGCAAGCCCACGGCGCCCAGTATCAAATCGTTGTTGCGCAGCGGTTTGAACAACTGCGTGGCGCCCTCTTCGCAGAGCTGCGCCAGGCCCTTGGCGAGCGCCTTGGATTTGAGCGGATCCTTGAGTACCACGCGCCGGAAAATTTCCGGAGCGAAATTCGGGATACCGGTGAAGCTCAGGTCCTCGCCCTGGGTGAAGGCATCGCCGATAGCCACGGTGCCGTGGTTGTGGATGCCGATGATGTCCCCGGCATAGGCTTCCACGGCATGCTCGCGTTCCGCGGCCATGAACGTCAAGGCATCGGCGATTTTCACCTCGCGGCCGATACGCACATGCCGGATGCGCATGCCGGGCGTGTAGCGTCCCGAGCACAGGCGCAGGAATGCGATGCGGTCGTGGTGCTGCGGGTCCATGTTGGCCTGAATCTTGAACACGAAGCCGCTGAGCTTTTCCTCCGAGGGTTCGACCCTGCGCGTCGTGGTGGCGCGCGCACGCGGCGGCGGCGCGTGCTCCACGAACGCGTCCAGCAGTTCGCGCACGCCGAAGTTGCTGATGGCGGAGCCGAAAAACACCGGCGTCAGCCGGCCGGCCAGATATTCCTGGCGGTCGAACGCATGTGACGCGCCGCGCACCAGTCCGACTTCCGCGCGAAATGTCTCTGCGTCACCGCCCAATAACTCATCCGCAGTGGCGCTGTTCAGGCCCTCGATCACGCGCACTTCGCCCAGGCGGCCGGTCTTGTCACCCGCATATATATAGATGCGGTCATCGGCGAGATGATAAATCCCCTTGAGATCGCGCCCCATGCCGATTGGCCAGGTCACGGGCGCACAGCGGATTTTCAACACCGCCTCCACCTCGTCCAGCAGCGACATGGGATCGCGTCCGTCACGATCCAGCTTGTTGATGAAAGTCATGATGGGTGTGTCGCGCAACCGGCAGACTTCCATGAGCTTGATGGTGCGCTCCTCCACGCCCTTGGCGCAGTCAATCACCATGAGCGCCGAGTCCACCGCGGTGAGCGTGCGATAGGTGTCCTCAGAAAAGTCCTCGTGGCCGGGCGTGTCGAGCAGGTTGATGACGCGGCCGTTGTAGGGGAACTGCATCACCGAGGACGTCACCGAGATGCCGCGCTGCTGCTCGAGCTTCATCCAGTCGGAAGTGGCGTGGCGCGCGGCCTTGCGGCCCTTGACCGCGCCCGCCATCTGGATGGCGCCGCCGAAGAGCAACAGCTTCTCGGTGAGCGTGGTCTTGCCGGCGTCCGGGTGCGAGATGATGGCAAAGGTGCGCCGCCGGCCGATTTCATGGTCGAACATCGTTTGGGGAACTCGTTGAAAAAAAAGCGCGCCATTTTACCCGAAGCGCGCTAGCCGACGGCTGCGCTACAAGGGCAAACCCAGGATCAGGGCATCCTCGCGGCCGTGCTCGCCGGGATAATAGTTCTTGCGCATGCCGACCTGCTCGAAGCCGCGCGTGTGATAGAGGCGCAGCGCGGCCTTGTTGGACGGCCGCACCTCGAGCAGCATCTGGTAGGCGCCGCGCTCGCGCGCCAGCTCGATGAAATGCTCGAGCAGCAAGCGCCCGTAACCCTGACCCTGCCACTCGGGTGTCACGCAGATGTTGAGCAGATGCGCTTCGCCCACTACCAGTGACAGCACGCCATAACCACCGATGCTGCCGCCCAATTCCATGATCCAGCAACCGTAGCCTACACGCAGGCAATCGCGAAAGATTCCTTCGCTCCAGTGAAAACGGTAGGCACGCTTCTCGATGGCCATCACCGCCGTCACATCGTGGTCGCGCATCGGACGGTAGACCGGCGAGTCGGGAATCGCGACCACCGCGCTCATGCCGTGAGCTCCCTGAACGTGCGTACTGCGAATTGCAGATCCACCCAGGCTTTGCGCTTGTCTGCCGGAGTGCGCAGCAGGTACGCCGGATGATAGGTGACCACCACAGGGATGCCGTGCAGCTCATGCACGCGACCTCGCAGTTGGCCGAGGGGCGCAGCGGTTTGCAGCAGGTTCTGGGCGGCGATCCGGCCCACCGCAAGAATCAGCTTGGGCCGGATGAGCGCGATCTGCCGATCGAGAAACGGCCGGCAGGACGCGGCTTCGTCAGGTGCTGGATTGCGGTTGTCGGGCGGACGGCATTTGACGATGTTCGCGATGTACACCGCCTCGCGCTGCAGGCCGATGGCCGCGAGCATGGAATTCAACAACTGGCCGGCACGGCCCACGAACGGCTCGCCCTGACGGTCTTCTTCGGCGCCCGGCCCCTCGCCGATCACCAGCCACTCGGCCTGACGGTTACCCACGCCGAACACCGTCTGCGTGCAGCCGGCGCGCAGGCGGCAGGCCGTGCAGGCTTTGACGGCTGCCTCGAGTTCGGGCCAGTCCATCTGCGCAATGGCGGCGGCGCGTGCGTCGTCGGGCACCGCTGCATCGGGCTCGCGCACCGCGTCGGTAGCCGCGGGAATTTGCGCCAACCCGCGCCGCTCCCACACGGTGATGCCGAGATCGTGCAAATAACCGGCGCGCGCTGCGTCCATGATGTTCAATGTGCGGCGCGGCGCGCCCAGCGACGGCGCAGGCGCCACAGCGCCATGACCGGACCGGAGCAGGCGTACAGGAAGAACGAGATGAACAGTACCCACGGCGGGCTCAGGGAAATGACGATGATGGCCACGGGTACGATGAGCAGCATGGTGAAGGGCACGCGACCGTACAGATGCAGGTCCTTGAAACTGTAAAAGCCGATGCTGCTGACCATGAGCACGCCGGCCAAGACCGTGATGACGTACGCCGGGATCACCAGCGCCGGGCCGGGAATACCGAGATCGGTGCCCAGCCACACTGCGCCCGCCACGATGCCCGCGGCCGCCGGACTCGGCAGGCCCTGAAAGTAGCGCTTGTCCACCACCCCGGTGCGCACGTTGAAGCGCGCCAGACGCAGTGCCGCGGTGATCGCGTAAAAAAACGCGCCCAACCAGCCGATCTTGCCCCAGGCCCAGCCGAAACTGATCATGTCCTTGAAGGCCCACTCGTACATCACCAGCGCCGGAGCCAGTCCGAAGGACACCATGTCGGAAAGCGAGTCGTATTCCTTGCCGAACGCGCTTTCGGTGTGCGTGAGTCGCGCGATGCGGCCATCCAGGCCGTCGAAGATCATGGCCACGAACACCGCGAGCGCAGCCGCTTCGAAGTGGCCGGCAATCGCGGCCACGATGGCATAAAACCCCGCGAACAGGCCGGCGGTGGTAATCAGGTTGGGCAGCAGGTAAATGCCGCGGCGGCGCGGCCCCTCGATGCCGGCTTCCGCGGCTTCATTCACCTGCTCGTCAATGCCCACCTCGGTATCGACGTCGGGATCAGGGGTCGTAGGCACGTGCATGGGCTGGCCTCGGATGTAGTGGCTTATCATGCCATGAGCGGCAATCGGGTGCGCACGCCGACCGTCAGCCGGTGCGGCCGCAGGCATGCATGTGCGCGCGCAAACGCTGGCCCACGTCTTCAATCAGCTGCGCACGTGCACGCGCACGCCCGGCCTTGATGGCGGGCAACCCCGCATCCAGTTCGCGCTCCAGCTCCGCGGCAAACCGGCCGTTCTGGATCTCCTCGAGGATCTGCTGCATCGCCGCACGCGTGGGCGCGCCGATGACGCGCGCACCGCGCGTGTAATCCCCGAACTCGGCGGTGGTGGAAATGGATGCGCGCATGCCAGCGATGCCGCGCTGGTAAATCATGTCGGCCATGAGCTTCACTTCGTGCAGGCACGCGAAGTAGGCCACCTCCGGTTGGTAACCGGCCTGCACCAGCGTGTCGAATGCGGCCTGTATCAGGTGCGTCAACCCGCCGCTCAGCACCGCCTGCTCCGCGAACAAGTCGGTCTCAGTCTCTTCGCGGAAACTTGATTCGATGATGCCAGCGCGTCCGTGGCCCTGGGCCCAGGCATAGGAGAGCGCCAGCGCATGCGCCTGACCGCTGGCGTCCTGGTGTACCGCCACCAGCGCCGGCACGCCGTGGTGCTCAAGATATTGCGCGCGTACCTGTTCGCCGATACCGTTGGGCGCCACGAGCATCACGTCGAGATCGGCGCGTGGCACGATGCGCTTGAAATGGATGTTGAAACCGTGGGCAAAAATCAGCGCGCCGTTCCTGCGCAGCCCAGGGGCCACAATCCCGGTGTAGATTTCAGCCTGCACTTCGTCCGGAACCAGCATCACCACGACATCGGACTCGGAGACCGCCGCCGCTGGTTCCGCCACGCTCAGCCCGGCCGCGCTGGCGGCGACGCGCGACGCCGAGCCCGCACGCAAACCGACGCACACGTTGACGCCGGAATCCTTGAGGTTGAGTGCCTGCGCCCGCCCCTGAACGCCGAAACCCAGGACGGCGACGCGGCGTGCGCGAATCAGCGCGCGATCGAGTGCGGTGTCGTACAGAACTGTAGCCATGCTCATTTCCAGTGACGGCACCGCGGTTATTGTACCCAGCTGGAACAGGCGGCGGATATCGGCGTCGAAATGCCCAGCAAGCTGTACGCCATCGCGGATCAGCCATTAGAATACGACTTTACACATAAAGCCCTCACCGATGCTGACCTCGCGCTTCCCGTTGTGCACCATCAAGGAAACCCCGGCGGACGCCGATACCGCCAGTCACCGGCTGATGCTGCGCGCCGGAATGATCCGCAAGCTCGCGACGGGGATTTATACCTGGCTGCCGCTCGGCCTGCGCGTGCTACGCAAGGTGGAAGCAATCGTGCGCGAGGAAATGAATCGTGCCGGCGCCATGGAATTGCTCATGCCCTGTATACAGCCAAAGGAGCTATGGGAGGAAACCGGCCGTTGGGAGAAATTTGGTGGGCAACTGCTCAAGATCAAGGATCGCAAGGAGCAGGAATATTGCTTCGGCCCCACCCACGAGGAAGTCGTCACCGACTGGGCGCGCGCGGAACTTAAAAGCTACAAGCAACTGCCACTGAATCTTTATCAGATCCAGACCAAGTTCCGCGACGAAATACGGCCGCGCTTCGGCGTGATGCGCGCACGTGAATTTCTCATGAAAGATGCCTATTCATTCCACCTGACTGAACAGGATCTGGTGCGTGAATACCAGAACATGTACGACACCTACACGCGTATCTTTACACGCTGCGGCCTTAAGTTCCGATCCGTGCGCGCGGATACCGGCGCCATCGGTGGCAACGCCTCGCATGAATTCCACGTGCTGGCCGACGCCGGTGAAGATGCTATCGCTTTCTCCACCGAATCGGATTACGCCGCCAACGTGGAACTGGCGGAAGCCGTGCCCGCGCGTACTCCGCGCCCGGTACCCGCAGCGAAGCTCGAACTGGTGGATACGCCGACTCAGAAAACCATCGCAGCAGTAACTGCCTTTCTGAAGGTCAAGCCCGAGCAGTGCGTCAAAACACTCGTGGTGCGCGGAAACCAGGGACTGGTGGCCCTATGCCTGCGCGGCGATCACGAGATCAACGAAGTTAAGGCTGCGAAGCTCCCGGAGTTGCCGGGCGCATCCGTGTTGGCCGGCGAGGATGAAATCTATAAGGCTATCGGCTGCAGGCCGGGTTTCATCGGCCCGGTACATCTGCCGGATAACATCCCGGTGATCGTGGACCGCGCGGCCTCAATGCTTGCGGACTTTGTCTGTGGTGCGAATCAGGAGGGCAAACATTACCGTGGCGCCAACTGGGAATGGGATGCGCGCAGCACGCGTACCGCCGACTTGCGCAAAGTGGTGGATGGCGACCCCTCGCCCGATGGCAAAGGCATGCTCAAAATCGCCCGCGGCATTGAAGTAGGTCACGTGTTCTCGCTCGGCGACAAATACGCAAAAGCCATGGGCGCTCAGGTGCTAGACGAGCTGGGCCAGCAGGTGACATTGCTCATGGGCTGTTACGGCATCGGCGTTTCACGCATCGTGGCCGCGGCCATCGAGCAGAACCATGACGAGCGCGGCATCATCTGGCCGGAACCGCTGGCACCATTCCAGATCGCCCTGTTGCCGCTCAACATGCACAAATCTCCGCCACTGCGCGCGGCGGCGGAGGCGCTGTATCGCGAGCTCGCGGCCGCGGGCTACGACATGCTCATGGACGATCGCGAGCTGCGTCCCGGACCGATGTTCGCCGACATGGAATTGATCGGCATCCCGCACCGGCTGGTGCTCTCGGATCGCAGTCTCAATGCTGGCACGGTGGAATACAAAGGCCGGCGCGACGAAAAGCCGCAAGACGTCGCGCGCAAGGATCTGTTGGCGTTCCTGAAAGCACGCCTGCCGGCCTCCAACTGACCGTGCCGATGCGCTGGCGGCTTGTTCTGGCATTGTCCGCGACGGCTCTCGCAGCCGGCCGGCCCGCCGCCGCGCAGAAATTAATCCCGCCGAGTCCGGAGCTGATTGCTCTGGTGCAGAAGGCGGCGGCCGATCAGACCAGCTTCAAGGACAGATACGATGCCCAGGTGTGGCTCATGACCATGTCCAATCGCCTCGCGCCAACCATGCCGGATGTGAAAAAACGCATGGCCATGTTGGAACTGATCCATGCGGAAGCCACGCGCGCCGGCGTATCGCCCGAACTGGTACTCTCCATCATCAACGTGGAAAGCAATTTCAACCGTTTCGCGGTGTCCCAGGCCGGGGCCCAGGGGCTCATGCAAATCATGCCCTTCTGGCTGAAACTGAGCGGCCAGCCGAACGGCAACCTGTTCCATGAAAACACTAACCTGCGGCTCGGCTGCACCATCCTCAAGTATTACCTGCAACGCTCACATGGCGACATTCGCGAAGCCCTGCAGCGCTACAATGGCGCCACCGTCGGCATTGATTACTCCGACCGGGTGCTCAGGGCTTTGAGCAGCAAGTGGCGGTGGGACTAGCTTCGTGCCCATGCGGGAGAAGTTTGAAAAGAAGGGAAACGACATTGAGCGGCTACGCCGCAAGGTGTATCAAGAGGGCGGGATTCCGTCCCGCAGCTGCGTAACTTTCTTTGCTCGTGCAAAGAAAGTCACCAAAGAAACACGCCCCGGGGATTCCGCGCCTGGCTGAAACCGAATCGGGAACGACTCGGTTTCAGCCGCGTGCCCTCGCGGCTCGCGCCCTCGGGGCCGCGCTCACGGCACCTCCCTGTGCCGGTCGCGCGGTCGGGGCGCTCCTTCGCCCCGACCTGCTTCGCAGGCTCTTCCCTGCGGGCGCTGCGCGCTCGGCGCAATCCACGGGGGCCTGAAGAGCAAGAGGCAC
>DATEHU010000047.1 GCA_035279405.1 Gammaproteobacteria bacterium | reverse complement strand
TGGTCTTCCCCTGATTTTGTGGACACCTTCTGTGCATAATCAGCGAAGGGAGGTGCCTCATGGCCCAGCCGCGACGGAGTTTCACACCAGAGTTTAAGCAGGACGCCGTGGATTTGTGCCGACGCAGTGGGAAGAGTGAATGTCAGGTGGCGCGGGAATTAGGCATTCCCCAACCGACGCTCAATCGGTGGATGCGGCAAGTCGCGGGGACGGCCCCAGGATCCAACAGCTTCCTGGCGACCGAGGAACTCAAGGTCTTGCGGCGAGAAGTGGAGCAGCTCCGCATGGAGCGCGACATCCTAAAAAAAGCCGTGGCCTTCTTTGCCAAGGAGTCGGGATGAGGTATCGCTTCATTCAGGCAGAGAAGGCCTCGTATCCGGTGGAGGTGTTGTGTCGCGTGCTCACCGTGGCCCGGAGCGGCTATTATGCCTGGTGCCGTTGCCCGCTCGGGGGGCGCGCGCAGCAGAATCAAGGGCTGCTCACACAGATTCGAACCTGTTACCAGGCGTCGCGAGGCTGCTATGGGAGTCCGCGGATTCATCACGAGCTGCGCGCCCACGGATTTCGGATCGGCCGCCATCGCGTGGCTCGGCTTATGCGGGTGCATGGGCTCCGCAGTGTCCGACGACCGCGGAGCTGGCGTCAACCAGCTGGCGCACTCCCGGCGGTGGTGCGGGCGAACGTGTTGTGCCGAGCATTTACCGCCACGCGGCCCAATGAGAAGTGGGCCGCCGACATCACCTACGTGCCCACACGCCAGGGTTGGCTCTACCTCGCGGTGGTCATCGATTTGTACTCGCGTCGGGTGGTCGGATGGGCCATGGACACACAACAGACGACCGCACTGACGGTGACGGCCTTAGAGATGGCGCTGCGCCAACGGCCTGTGCTGGCTGGACTCCTGCACCATTCGGATCGAGGCAGCCAGTATGGCGCAGTGGCCTATCAGCACCGACTGGTGAGCTGCGGAATCCGGGGCTCGATGAGCCGTCCCGGCAATTGCTGGGATAACGCCGTGGTGGAAAGCTTCTTCGCCACGCTGAAAACCGAACTCATGCGTGGCCGTCTGTATCACACCCGGCAGGACGCGCGCACCGAGATCTTTGCGTATCTGGAGGGATTTTATAATCGGGCCCGTCGACATTCCACCTTGGGCTATCTCAGCCCCGTGGAGTTCGAAGAGCGGGCTGCTCACTCAACCAACGGTGTCCACTGAATCGGGGGAAGTCCA
>DATEHU010000046.1 GCA_035279405.1 Gammaproteobacteria bacterium | reverse complement strand
TCACCACCAAATTTCTTCGACTGAATCACCGTCAACGCCGCCGTCAACGTGGTCTTGCCGTGATCCACATGCCCAATCGTCCCCACGTTTACATGCGGCTTCTTGCGCTCGTATTTTGCCTTGGACACGGTTGCTACTCCTGGTAAGCTCAATTCACGGGATTTTACGACGCTTTCTTGATCACCGCCTCGGCCACATTGGCGGGCGTTTCCATGTATTTCTCGAATTCCATCGAATAGGTTGCGCGGCCCTGGGTGGCCGAACGCATGGAGGTGGCATAACCGAACATCTCCGCGAGCGGCACTTCGGCACGCACGATCTTGCCCGCGGGGGCATCTTCGGTGCCCTGCACGATGCCGCGCCGGCGATTCAGGTCGCCGATGATGTCGCCCATGAAGTCCTCAGGCGTCACCACTTCGACTTTCATGATCGGCTCGAGGAGCACAGGACGCGCCTTCTTGCAGCCTTCCTTGAAGCCCATGGAACCGGCGGTCTTGAACGCCATTTCGTTGGAATCCACGTCGTGATAGGAACCGTCGAAGATCGTGACCTTCACGTCCACCACCGGGTAACCTGCAAGCACGCCGTTCTTCATCTGCTCCTGGATACCCTTGTCCACCGCCGGGATGTACTCGCGCGGCACCACGCCGCCGACAATGCCATTCACGAACTCGTAGCCCTTGCCCGCCGGCTGCGGCTCGAGTTTGAGCCACACGTGTCCGTACTGGCCACGGCCGCCCGACTGGCGGATGAACTTGCCTTCCGATTCCACGCTCGCGCGTATGGTCTCGCGGTAAGCCACCTGCGGCTTGCCGACATTGGCTTCGACCTTGAACTCGCGTTTCATGCGGTCCACGATGATTTCGAGGTGCAGCTCACCCATGCCCGAGATTATGGTCTGGGCGGTTTCCTCGTCGGTATGCACCCTGAATGACGGGTCTTCCTGCGCCAGTTTCTGCAGCGCGATGCCCATCTTTTCCTGGTCGGCCTTGGTCTTGGGCTCGACCGCCACCGAGATCACCGGCTCGGGGAATTCCATCTTCTCGAGGATGATGATCTTGTCCGGGTCGGTCAGCGTGTCGCCGGTAGACACGTCTTTCAGGCCTACGGCCGCGGCGATGTCGCCGGCGCATACTTCCTTGATTTCCCTGCGATCATTGGCGTGCATCTGCAGGATGCGGCCGATGCGCTCTTTGCGGCTCTTGATCGGGTTGTACACGGTATCGCCGGAATTCAGCACTCCGGAATACACGCGAAAGAACGTGAGCGTGCCCACGAAGGGGTCGCTCATGATCTTGAAAGCCAAGGCCGAGAACGGCTCGTCGTCGCGCGGATGGCGCTCGGCGGGCGAGCTGTCCTTGTCGTCGAGATGGCCCCTGACCGCGGGAATATCCGCCGGCGCGGGCAGATAATACACCACGGCGTCCAGCATCATCTGCACGCCCTTGTTCTTGAACGCCGAGCCGCACAGCATCGGCACGATTTCGTTGCGGATGGTGCGCGCGCGCAGGCCCTGGTGGATTTCTTCCGCGCTGAGTTCCTGGCCTTCCAGATACTTGTGCATGAGCGCGTCGGAACCTTCGGCTGCCGCCTCCACCATCTTGTCGTGCCATTCCTTGGCCTGGGCCTGGAGTTCCGCGGGAATGTCCTGCTCTTCGAAGCGCATGCCCTGGGTGGAATCATCCCAGTAGATGGCTTTCATCTTCACCAGATCCACCACGCCCTTGAAGTTTTCTTCGGCGCCGATGGGAATCTCGATGGGCACAGGCTTCGCGCCCAGACGCTCCTGGATCTGCTTATAGACACGAAAGAAATTCGCGCCCGCGCGATCCATCTTGTTGACGAACGCGAGCCGCGGCACGCCATACTTGGTGGCTTGGCGCCACACGGTTTCGGATTGCGGCTCGACGCCGCCCACCGCGCAGAATACCGCGCAGGCTCCGTCCAGCACCCTGAGCGAGCGCTCCACCTCGATGGTGAAGTCCACGTGACCGGGCGTGTCAATGATGTTGATGCGGTGCTCGGGCAAGTTGTGATCCATGCCCTTCCAGAAGCAGGTGGTGGCCGCCGAGGTGATGGTGATGCCGCGCTCCTGTTCCTGCTCCATCCAGTCCATGACGGCCGCGCCGTCGTGCACTTCGCCGATCTTGTGAGACACGCCGGTGTAGAACAGGATGCGCTCGGTCGTGGTGGTCTTGCCGGCATCAATGTGCGCCATGATGCCGATGTTGCGGTAGCGCTCGATGGGAGTATGACGGGCCACGACGAAGTCCTCGGAACGAAATCCCGGAAACCGGATTACCAGCGATAGTGCGCGAAGGCCTTGTTGGCCTCGGCCATGCGATGCACGTCTTCGCGCTTCTTGACGGCGTTGCCGCGATTCTCAGCGGCTTCCAGCAATTCACCGGCGAGCCGCTGCGGCATGGACTTCTCGCCGCGCGCGCGCGCCGACTCGATGATCCAGCGCATGGCAAGCGCCTGCTGGCGCACCGGGCGCACTTCGACCGGCACCTGATAGGTGGCGCCGCCCACGCGCCGCGATTTGACCTCGACCATGGGGCGCACGTTTTCGAGTGCGCGATCCAGCACTTCCATGGGCTCGGCGCCGCGCTTGCCGCCGATCTGATCGAGCGCGCCGTACACGATACGCTCGGCTACGGCCTTCTTGCCGCTTTTCATCACCATATTGATGAACTTGGCGAGCTTGTCGCTCCCGAACTTGGGATCCGGCAGGACGGTGCGCCGTTCAGCTTGTTTTCTGCGGGACATAAATTCTACCTGGCTGTCAGGACTTGGGACGTTTGGCGCCGTACTTGGAGCGGCCCTGCTTGCGGTCGCTCACGCCGGCGCAATCCAGCGAGCCGCGCACCGTGTGATAGCGCACGCCCGGCAGGTCCTTGACACGGCCGCCGCGGATCAGCACCACCGAGTGCTCCTGCAGATTATGGCCCTCGCCGCCGATGTAGCTGATCACCTCGAAACCGTTGGTGAGCCGCACCTTGGCCACCTTGCGCAGCGCCGAGTTCGGTTTTTTGGGCGTGGTGGTATACACGCGCGTGCACACGCCGCGCTTCTGCGGCGAGCCGCCCAGCGCCGGCACCCGGGTCTTTTCCAGTCTGCGGGTACGCGGTTTGCGCACCAACTGATTAAACGTCGCCATGAAACAACTCACGTTTCCGAGGTTGAGTAACGCTGAAAACCTGCAGGCTGACTGTCACCGGGGAAGAAGCAACAGGCCGGTCAAAACCGGCCTGTGTTTCGAAGTACCGCGGGGGCGACTGTCTTCGGGCCGCCACGCGCTGCCTGTAAAGCGCGGGAATTTTAGGGAGGTGGAGCGATACTGTCAAGAAAACCGCCCGCTCCACGCTCACCCCTGGGCTTGTTCCGCCGGTTGCGCCGCGACCGCCGGCGCTTCGGCTGGGGCTTCGCCGCCGCTGAACAGCGCCTCGGCCTCGGCCACCTGCTGGGCGGTGGTGTCCACCGCGGCTTCGGCGCGCTGCTTGCGCCGCTGCTCGTGGTAGGCGTACCCGGTGCCCGCCGGAATCAGGCGGCCGACGATGACGTTTTCCTTGAGCCCGCGCAGGCCATCCTGCAAGCCGCGCACCGAGGCCTCGGTCAGCACGCGCGTGGTCTCCTGGAATGACGCGGCCGAGATGAAAGATTCGGTCGCGAGCGAGGCTTTGGTGATGCCGAGCAGCAACGGCTTGATCTCGGCCTGGGCCTTGTCCTCGGCGCCTATCTTCTCGTTTTCTTCCAGCGCCCGGGAACGGTTCAGCTGTTCGCCGCGCAGGAAGCGGGTGGCACCGGAAGCGGCGATTTCCACCTTGCGCAGCATCTGGCGGATGATCACCTCGATGTGTTTGTCGTTGATCTTCACGCCCTGCAGCCGGTACACGTCCTGGATCTCGCGCACCAGATAGTCGGCGAGCGCGGTCACACCCAGCAGCCGCAGGATGTCGTGCGGATTGAGTTCGCCGTCGGCGATGACCTCGCCTTTCTCCACGCGTTCGCCCTCGAACACGTTGACCGTGCGCCATTTGGGGATCAACAGCTCATGCGGCTCATTGTTGTCGTCAGCGATAATCAGCCGCTGCTTGCCCTTGGTGTCCTTGCCGAACGCCACGGTGCCGGACACCTCGGCGAGAATCGCGGGCTCCTTGGGTTTACGCGCCTCGAACAGGTCTGCGACCCGCGGCAAACCGCCGGTGATGTCGCGCGTCTTGGTGGACTCCTGCGGGATGCGCGCGATCACGTCGCCTACGCCCACGCGCGCGCCGTCCTCGACCGAGACAATGGCGCCGGGCGGCAACTGGTAGTACGCGGGGATTTCCGTGCCCGCGAGCAGCAGTCCGCGGCCCTTGTCGTCCACGAGCCGCACCGTGGGACGCAGATCCTTGCCGAGCGTGCCGCGCATCTTGGGGTCGGTAATCACGACACTGGAGATGCCGGTGACTTCGTCTACCTGGCGGTTGACGGTGATGCCTTCGACAAAGTCGTGGAACTGCAGCGTGCCGGCCACTTCGGTGACCACCGGATGGGTGTGCGGATCCCAGGTGGCAGCGAGTTGTCCGGCCTCGGCTTTGGCGCCCTCGACCAGGATGATGCTCGCACCGTAGGGGATCTTGTAACGCTCGCGCTCGCGCCCGAACTCGTCGATCACACCGAGTTCGCCGGAACGCGACACCGCCACCCAGTGACCCTTGGCATGTTTCACGGTCTTGATGTTGTGCAGCTTGACGGTGCCTGCGGCCTTGATCTCCACGCTGGAAACCGCCGCCGCGCGTGAAGCCGCGCCGCCGATGTGGAAGGTGCGCATGGTGAGCTGCGTGCCCGGTTCGCCGATGGATTGCGCGGCAATCACGCCCACCGCCTCGCCGATGTTGACGCGCATGCCGCGCGCCAGATCGCGACCATAACACTGCGCGCATACGCCATAACGCGTTGCGCAGGTAATGGGCGAGCGCACCTTGACGAGGTCCACGCCCAGCTCTTCGAGTTTCTCCACCCAGCGCTCGTCCAGCAGCGTGCCGGCCTCCACCAGCAGCTTCTTGCTGCCCGGCGCCTGCACATCTTCGGCGAGCACTCGCCCCAGCACGCGTTCGCGCAAAGGCTCGACCACATCGCCGCCCTCGACGATGGGCTTCATGTACAGGCCCTCGTGCGTGCCGCAATCCACTTCGGTGACCACCAGATCCTGGGCCACGTCCACCAGTCGCCGCGTCAGATAGCCCGAGTTCGCGGTCTTCAGGGCGGTATCCGCAAGACCCTTGCGCGCGCCGTGCGTGGAGATGAAGTACTGCAGCACGTTCAGGCCTTCGCGGAAGTTCGCGGTGATCGGCGTCTCGATGATGGAGCCGTCGGGCTTGGCCATGAGGCCACGCATGCCCGCGAGCTGCCGGATCTGCGCGGCGCTGCCGCGCGCGCCGGAATCCGCCATCATGTAGATGGAGTTGTAGGACGGCTGGCGCAGCTTGTTGCCCTTGTAGTCGGCGACCTCCTCGGTGCCGAGCTTGTCCATCATGGCTTTGGCCACCTGCTCATTGGTGCGTGACCAGATGTCCACCACCTTGTTGTAACGCTCGCCGTTGGTCACCAGTCCCGAAGCGTACTGGTTCTCGATTTCCTTCACTTCGATTTCGGCGCCGCGCAGGATGCGGCCCTTCTCGTCCGGCACCACCATGTCGTTGACGCCGATGGACACGCCGGCCCGCGTCGCGTAATTGAACCCCGTGTACATGAGCTTGTCGGCAAACACCACGGTTTCCTTCAGGCCCACGCGCCGGTAACAGGCGTTGATGAGCGCCGAGATCGCCTTCTTGGTCAGGTCGCGGTTGATGAGTTCGAACGCCAGCCCCCGGGGCAGGATGTCCGACAGCAGCGAGCGCCCGACGGTGGTTTTGACGCGGCGCGTGCGGGTTTCGAAGCTGCCGTCGTCGCGGATCACGTGATCCGTGACGCGCACCTGCACGCGCGCCTGCAGATCCACCTCGCGGTTTTCCCAGGCGCGGTGTGCCTCGGCGACATCAGAGAACAGCGCGCCCTCGCCCTTGGCATTGACGCGCTCGCGCGTCATGTAATACAGGCCCAGCACCACGTCCTGCGAGGGCACGATGATGGGGTCGCCGTTCGCGGGCGACAGGATGTTGTTGGAGCTCATCATGAGCGCGCGCGCTTCGAGCTGCGCTTCAAGCGACAGCGGCACGTGCACCGCCATCTGGTCGCCGTCGAAGTCCGCGTTGAACGCGGTGCACACCAGCGGATGCAACTGGATGGCCTTGCCCTCGATGAGCAACGGTTCGAAGGCCTGGATGCCCAGGCGGTGCAGCGTAGGCGCGCGATTCAGCATCACCGGATGCTCGCGGATCACCTCTTCCAGGATGTCCCAGACCTCCGGGCCCTCGCGCTCGACCATCTTCTTGGCGGCCTTGATGGTGGTAGCCATGCCGCGCAGTTGCAGCTTGGAAAAGATGAACGGCTTGAAAAGTTCCAGCGCCATCTTCTTCGGCAGGCCACACTGATGCAGCTTCAAGCCCGGGCCCACCACGATTACCGAGCGCCCCGAGTAGTCCACGCGTTTGCCGAGCAGGTTCTGGCGGAAGCGCCCCTGCTTGCCCTTGATCATGTCGGCCAGCGACTTGAGCGCACGTTTGTTGGAGCCGGTGATGGCACGGCCGCGGCGGCCGTTGTCCAGCAGCGCGTCCACCGCCTCCTGCAGCATGCGCTTTTCGTTGCGCACGATGATGTCCGGCGCATTCAGCTCCAGCAACCGCTTCAAGCGGTTGTTGCGGTTGATGACGCGGCGATACAAGTCATTGAGGTCGGAGGTCGCGAAGCGCCCGCCGTCCAGCGGCACCAGCGGCCGCAAATCCGGCGGCAGCACCGGCAGCACCGTCATCACCATCCACTCCGGTTTGTTGCCGGATTCAATGAACGATTCCATGAGTTTCAGGCGCTTCGCCAGGCGTTTGATCTTGGTCTCGGAATTGGTATCCGCGATGTCCTCGCGCAGCTTGGCGGCTTCCTTCTCGAGATCAATGCTCTTCAGCAGCTCGTAAACGGCTTCCGCACCCATGCGCGCATCGAAATCGTCGCCGTGTTCCTCGATGGCATCGAGATAGGACTCGTCGGAAAGCAGCTGGCCGCGCTCGAGCGGCGTCATGCCCGGATCGATCACCACGAAGGCTTCGAAATACAGCACGCGCTCGATCTCGCGCAAGGTCATGTCGAGCATCAGCCCGATGCGCGAGGGTAGCGACTTCAGGTACCAGATGTGCGCCACCGGCGAGGCGAGTTCGATGTGACCCATGCGCTCGCGGCGCACCTTGGCGACCGTGACCTCGACGCCGCACTTCTCGCAGATCACGCCGCGGTGCTTGAGGCGCTTGTACTTGCCGCACAGGCACTCGTAGTCCTTGACCGGGCCGAAAATCTTGGCGCAAAACAGGCCGTCGCGCTCCGGCTTGAAGGTGCGGTAGTTGATGGTCTCGGGCTTCTTGACCTCGCCGTAGGACCAGGAGTGAATCAGCTCCGGCGACGCCAGCGCGATGCGCAACGCATCAAAGTCCTCGACCTGGCCTTGTTGCCTCAACAGCTTGAGTAAGTCTTTCATGTTTGCTTCACCGTCAAATTACTGGTTGCAATGATCGCCGCGGGAACGCCTGTGGCTCAGTCCTGTTCCAGCTCGATATTGATGGCCAGCGAACGAATTTCCTTGACCAGCACGTTGAAGGACTCGGGCATGCCGGCCTCCATGCGATGGTCGCCATCCACGATGTTCTTGTACATCTTGGTGCGTCCCACGGTGTCGTCGGACTTGACCGTGAGCATCTCCTGCAGCGTGTAGGCCGCGCCATAGGCTTCCAGCGCCCAGACTTCCATTTCGCCGAAGCGCTGTCCGCCGAACTGCGCCTTGCCGCCCAGCGGCTGCTGCGTCACCAGCGAGTACGGCCCGGTGGAACGCGCATGCATCTTGTCGTCCACCAGGTGGTTGAGCTTGAGCATGTACATGTAGCCCACGGTTATCTGCCGCTGGAAGGCTTCGCCGGTGCGCCCGTCGTACAGCGTGGTCTGGCCGGATTCCGGCAGGCCCACGATGCGCAGCAGGTGCTTGATTTCATCTTCGCTCGCACCGTCGAACACCGGCGTGGCCACCGGCAAGCCCTCGCGCAGGTTGTGCGCGAGCGCACCGATTTCCGTGTCGTTGAATGCCGCGAGGTCTTCCTTGCGGCCGCCGGTGCGGTTGTACACCTGTTCCAGGAACTTGCGCAGTTCCTCGGCCTTGGCCTGCTCGTCGAGCATGCGCCCAATCTTCTGGCCGATGCCTTTTGCCGCCCAGCCCAGATGCGTCTCGAGGATCTGGCCGATGTTCATGCGCGAAGGCACGCCCAGCGGATTCAGCACCACGTCCACCGGTGTGCCGTCCGCCATGTACGGCATGTCCTCGACTGGCACGATCATGGAGATCACGCCCTTGTTGCCGTGGCGGCCGGCCATCTTGTCGCCCGGCTGCACCCGGCGTTTGACCGCGAGGTATACCTTGACCATCTTGATCACGCCCGGTGCCAGGTCGTCGCCCGCGGTGATTTTGCGTTTCTTCTCTTCGTAACGCCGCTCAAATTCGTGATGCTGGCCCTTGAGCGTAGTCGCGACCTTCTCGAGCTGCTCGTTGGCCTCATCGTTCTTCAGGCGAATCTCGAACCAGTTCTCGCGCGGCAGTTCCTCGAGATAGCCCTTGGTGATCTTGTTGCCGGCCTTGAGTCCTTTGGGCCCGCCTTCGGCCACCTTGCCGAGCAGCATGCGCTCGACGCGCTGGAAGATGTCCTCCTCCAGGATGCGGCGCTGATCGTTCAAGTCCTTGCGCACTTTCTCGAGTTCGGCCTTCTCGATGCTGAGCGCACGCGCGTCCTTGTCCACGCCGTCGCGCGTAAACACGCGCACATCGATCACCGTGCCGTCCATGCCCGGCGGCACGCGCAGCGAAGTGTCCTTCACGTCGCTGGCCTTCTCGCCGAAGATGGCGCGCAGCAGTTTCTCCTCGGGAGTCAGCTGGGTCTCGCCCTTGGGCGTGACCTTGCCGACCAGGATGTCGCCGGCCTTGACCTCGGCGCCGATGAACGCGATGCCGGTTTCATCCAGCTTGCCGAGTGCGCCTTCGCCGACGTTGGGAATGTCGGCAGTGATTTCCTCGCTGCCGAGCTTGGTATCGCGTGCCACGCACGCCAGCTCCTCGATGTGGATGGTGGTGAAGCGTTCCTCTTCCACCACGCGCTCCGAGATCAGGATCGAGTCCTCGAAGTTGTAGCCATTCCAGGGCATGAAGGCCACCAGCATATTCTGGCCGAGCGCCAGTTCGCCAAGATTCGTGGACGGTCCGTCGGCCAGCACGTCGCCGCGCGCCAGCGCCTCACCCGGTTTGACCAGCGGCCGCTGGTTGATGCAGGTGTTCTGGTTGGAGCGCGTGTACTTGGTGAGGTTGTAGATGTCCACGCCCGGCTCGCCCGCATGGGTTTCCTCGTCGTTGACGCGCACCACGATGCGGCCCGCGTCCACGGAATCCACGCTGCCGCCGCGCTTTGCCACGACCACCACGCCGGAGTCAATCGCCACGGTGCGCTCAATGCCGGTGCCCACCAGCGGCTTTTCGGTACGCAGCGTGGGTACCGCCTGGCGCTGCATGTTCGAGCCCATGAGCGCGCGGTTGGCATCGTCGTGCTCGAGAAACGGGATGAGCGCCGCGGCAATCGAAACGATCTGCTTGGGCGAGACGTCAATGAAATTGATCTTGTCCGGTGCCGAGAGCGTGAATTCGTTCTGGTGGCGCACCGACACCAGCTCGTCCACGAAGCGCCCGTGTCCGTCGAGCTGCGCGTTGGCCTGCGCAATCACGTATTGGCCTTCCTCGATCGCCGAGAGGTACACGATCTCGTCGCTGACCTTGCCGTTGGTCACGCGCCGATAGGGAGTTTCCAGGAACCCGTATTCGTTGGTGCGCGCATACACCGACAGCGAATTGATCAGGCCGATGTTCGGGCCTTCCGGGGTCTCGATCGGGCACACTCGCCCGTAGTGGGTGGGATGCACGTCGCGCACTTCAAAGCCGGCGCGTTCGCGCGTCAGGCCACCGGGGCCAAGCGCCGACACGCGGCGCTTGTGCGTGACCTCGGACAGCGGGTTGTTCTGGTCCATGAATTGCGACAACTGCGAGGAGCCGAAGAACTCCTTGACCGCCGCCGATACCGGTTTGGCGTTAATGAGCTCCTGCGGCATCAGGCCTTCGCTCTCGGCGATTGCCAAGCGCTCCCGGACCGCGCGCTCCACGCGCACCAGGCCTATGCGGAACACGTTCTCCGCCATCTCGCCCACGGAACGCACCCGGCGGTTGCCGAGGTGATCGATGTCGTCCACCTGACCGTTGCCGTTGCGGATGTCAATCAGCACGCGCAGCGCATCCACGATGTCGGAGCTCTTGCCGAGCTCCTGGTAAAGTTTCTTGCAGAACTCGTCCTGGCGCTGGCTGAAGTACATGGCGTCGTAGAGCACGCCCGGGCCGGTCAGCGCCTGGCGGCCCACGCGCCGGTTGAATTTCATGCGCCCCACCACCGACAGGTCGTAGCGCTCGAGGGTAAAGAACAGATTGTGGAACAGCTGCTCGGCGGCGTCCTTGGTGGGCGGCTCGCCGGGGCGCATCATGCGGTAGATTTCCACCAGCGCCTCGAGCGGCGTGCGCGAGGGATCCACGCGCAGTGTGCTGGAGATGAATGCGCCGCGATCCAGATCATTGGTATAGATGGTGCGGATTTCCTTGACGCTGTGCTTGACCAAATCCTCGACCTTGGCCGCGGTCAGTTCTTCGTTGGCCTTGGCGAGTATTTCCCCGGTGGGGATCTGCACCACGTCGTGGGCCACGGTCTTGCCGGCCAGGTAAGCCGTCGGCACCGCCAGCGAGGCGACGCCGGCTTTTTCCAGCTCGCGGATGTGGCGCGCGGTGATGCGACGGCCTTCTTCCACCAGCACCTTGTTCTTGATCTTGATGTCGAAGGCGGCGGTTTCGCCGCGCAGCCGCTCCGGAACCAGGTCGAGCGTGATGCCTTCCTTGTTCAAATGGAAGGTGTTGGTTTCGAAGAACAGCTCCAGAATCTGGCTGTCGTTGTAGCCCAAAGCGCGCAACAGAATGGTGACCGGCAATTTGCGGCGTCGGTCGATGCGCACGAAGATGCAGTCCTTGGGGTCGAACTCGAAATCCAGCCACGAGCCGCGATAGGGAATCACGCGCGCGGAAAACAGGAGCTTGCCCGAGCTGTGGGTCTTGCCCTTGTCGTGCTCGAAGAACACGCCGGGCGATCGGTGCAGCTGTGACACGATCACGCGCTCGGTGCCATTGACGATGAAGGTGCCGTTGCCGGTCATGAGCGGCACTTCGCCCATGTAAACTTCCTGTTCCTTGACTTCCTTGGGACGGCGGTGCTCGAGCGGTACGTCCTTGTCGTAGAGCGCGAGACGCACCAGCACCCGCAGCGGCGCCGAGTAGGTCAGCCCGCGCATGATGCACTCCTTCTCGTCGAACGGCGGCTCGCCGAGTTTGTATTCGACGTACTCGAGCGCCGCGTTGCCGCTGTAGCTCGAGATCGGAAACACCGACTTGAATGCCGCGTGCAGGCCGGCATTCGCGCGTTCACGTGGCGGCTTGTCGATCTGCAGGAAATGACGGTAGGATTCGAGTTGGATGGCTAGAAGGTACGGCACGTCGAGCACGCTCGTACGCTTGCCAAAGTCCTTGCGGATACGCTTCTTTTCGGTGAATGTGTAGGCCATCTCGAGTACCTCGAAGCGCGCCCGCGGCGCGCGATTGAATTCCACACCTGCGATCCGGAACACCGGAGCGCGCGTGCCAGACAAAAACACGGAAAGGCCGGTGGCGCCCGCCACCAGCCGTTTCCGTTACTGGGCCATACGGCCCGTCACGATTCCGTCACTCCCGCGCAAGCGGGAATCCAGTGCTTTCGTTTTCGAGACACCGGACCCCGGCTCGGCGCACATCCATGTGCTGTCCGGGGTGAGGACTCCTGTCCTCACTTGACCTCGACGGACGCGCCGGCTGCTTCCAGGGCCTGCTTGAACTTGGCGGCATCGTCCTTGGACACGCCTTCCTTGACGTTCTGGGGAGCGCCTTCCACCAGGTCCTTGGCCTCTTTCAGGCCCAGGCCGGTGATGGTACGCACCGCCTTGATCACCTCGACCTTCTTCTCGCCCACCGTCTTCAAGATCACGGTGAACTCGGTCTTCTCTTCAGCGGGCGCCGCACCCGCGGCACCGCCCGCGGCCGGAGCCGCAGCTACCGCTGCCGCCGCGGACACGCCGAACTTCTGCTCCATCGCGGAGATCAGGTCCACGATCTCCATCACGCTCATCTTGGAAATGGTTTCCAGAATATCTTCTTTTGCAACAGCCATGGTCATTACTCCTGAATAAATGGGATTGCGAATCGGTTTATCAAGCCGCCTGCTTCTGGTCACGCACCGCCGCTA
The DNA here is from genome assembly GCA_035279405.1 of Gammaproteobacteria bacterium. NCBI lineage: Bacteria > Pseudomonadati > Pseudomonadota > Gammaproteobacteria > Gammaproteobacteria bacterium. The sequence continues at coordinate 2,565 of DATEHU010000046.1, read as the reverse complement.
CGGTGCGTACCAGTTTGGCGTGCGGTTCTGCCAGGGTACGAACCAACTTGGTGAGCGGTGCCAGCATCACGCCCATGAGCATGGCCAGCGCCTGCTCACGGGTCGGCAACTTGGCGAGCCGCTCCAGGTCCGTGGTCGGCAGCAGCTTGCCGCCGAGGGCCAGCGCCCTGATCACGAACAGTTCGTTGTCCTTGGCGAATTCCTTCACCACACGCGCGGCGGCACCTGGATCCTCTTTTGAGAACGCCAAAACCAGCGGCCCCTTGAGAGCATCCTTGAGGCACTCGAACTCGGTACCTGCGATGGCCCTTTTCGCCAGGGTGTTCTTGACGACCTTGAGCCAGACACCATTCTTGCGCGCCTTCACGCGCAGATTGGTGACCTGTTCCACGGTCAGTCCGCGGTATTCTGCGGCCACGGCGGAATACGCCTTGGCTGCCACCGCGTTCACCTCGGCGACCAGAGCCTGCTTGTCTTCCAGTCTCATCGGCACAGTTGTCACCTCCTGATGCGTCGCGTTGCACACGATGCACATTCCTTCGCGCATCACCCGGTCCATGTCACGGACCGCCCGGCGACCCAATCAGGCCAAACCCGATTCGAAGTCCACCGTCTGCGTGAGCCGGCGTCGCCGCCATTAAGTTGCCTGTTCTCCGAACAGGCTTCGCTCACGGTCTTTGACGTGCCACCGCCTTCGGTGGTGAGGAGTGAGGGGTGAGGAAGTGAGGGGTAAAATCCCCACAACCAACACCGGATCAACTCTTCAACTACACCAAGCCTTCGGCAACCTCAAATTCATTTGTGAGAAAGCCGGCGCAACTCTCTACGCCTCACTCCTCACACCTCACTTCAGAATTCGCTCACAAAGTGAGCGAATTCTGGTCTATCACGATGCCCGGTCCCATGGTAGAGGACACGGTCACCTTCTTCATATATATACCCTTGGCCGTGGCAGGCTTGACCTTGTTAACGTCAGCCAGCAGCGCATACAGGTTTTCCTTGAGAGCGCTGGCCTCGAAATCCGACTTGCCAATGCTGCAATGCACGATACCGGCCTTGTCGGCCCGGTAGCGCACCTGGCCGGTCTTGGCGTTCTTCACCGCGCCGGCCACGTCGGGTGTCACCGTGCCGACCTTGGGATTCGGCATCAGGCCGCGCGGACCCAGGATCTGGCCCAACTGGCCCACGACGCGCATGGCGTCGGGGCTTGCGATCACCACGTCGAAATCCATCTGCCCGGCCTTGATCTTTTCGGCCAGGTCCTCAAAACCGACGATGTCGGCGCCCGCCTGTTTCGCGGCCGCAGCGTTGGCGCCTTGGGCAAACACGGCCACGCGCACGCTCTTGCCGGTGCCGTGCGGCAGCACCGTCGAACCGCGTACCACCTGATCGGACTTCTTGGCGTCAATGCCGAGATTGATGGCGACGTCAACCGATTCGCGGAACTTTACCTTGGCAAATTCCCGGATCAGGGACATGGCCTCATCCACGGCATATTGCTTGCCCGGCGTGAGTTTTTCGCGGGCCACACGCATGCGTTTGCTGATTCTGGCGCTCATGTCACAGGCCCTCCACGTCCACGCCCATGCTGCGGGCGCTGCCGGCGATCGTGCGAATCGCGGCCTCCAGATCCGCCGCCGTCAGGTCGGGCATCTTCGCCTTGGCGATTTCCTCGACCTGCGCGCGCGTGATCTTGCCCACCTTGTCGGTGTTGGGGCGCGAGCTGCCTTTCTCGATCTTTGCCGCCTTGCGGATGAGCACCGCCGCCGGCGGCGTCTTCATCACGAAGGTGAAGCTCTTGTCCTGGTAAGCCGTGATCACCACGGGGACCGGCAGGCCCGGCTCCATCTTCTGCGTCTGGGCGTTGAACGCCTTGCAGAATTCCATGATGTTGAGGCCGCGCTGGCCGAGCGCGGGGCCGATGGGGGGGCTGGGATTCGCCTTGCCCGCCGGCACCTGAAGCTTGATGAAGCCGACTACTTTCTTCGCCATTGCCACTCCTTCGCGGGTTCAAGCGGGCGCGATTTTCGCGCCCTCCCCAATCAACTGCCGTGAATCGTGATTCGTGGGTCATGATGCGACCCGCCGAACACCCTTACCTCAACTGCTAAGCCTTTTCCACCTGGCTGAAGTCCAGCTCCACCGGTGTGGAGCGCCCGAAGATCGTCACCGACACGCGCAGCTTGTTCTTGTCGTAGTTGACGTCCTCGACGTTGCCGTGGAAGTCCGCGAACGGCCCTTCCTTCACGCGCACCGCCTCGCCCACCTCGAACAGCACTTTCGGGCGCGGCTTTTCCACGCCTTCCTGGATCTGGTGCAGGATGTTCTGCACTTCCTTCTCCGAGATCGGCGTCGGACGCGTCGCGGTGCCGCCAACGAAGCCCGTCACCTTCTGCGTGTTCTTGACGAGATGCCAGGTGTCGTCCGTCATCTCCATCTCGACCAGCACGTAGCCGGGGAAGAACTTGCGCTCGCTGATATTCTTCTGCCCGCTCTTCATCTCCACGACTTCCTCGACCGGCACCAGGATCTGGCCAAACTTGTCCTCCATGCCGGCCCGCCGGA
>DATEHU010000045.1 GCA_035279405.1 Gammaproteobacteria bacterium | reverse complement strand
GGAGCAAGCAAGTGACGCAGAGGGAGAAGCATGAGCTTAGCCAGCGAGTTGGCCGAGCAGAGCGTGATGGCGCACAGCCGTCCCTGCGCGTCAAAGTGCAAGACGCCGCTGATATGAGCGAGATCGCGCACGAGGCGTTTGATCCCGTAGTGCCGCAAGCGCCCGGCGACCTGGGGGCTGGCCGCCGCCAGCCAACGACGCGACCAGATCAGCAGATTATGAGCCAGCGTTCCCAACAGCATGAGGAAGCGTTGGGCCTGGAAACGCTTCTTGTGGCGTTTGGTGATGCCCAGCCCGCTCTTGTCCTGCCCGAAGCTGCTTTCGATGCCGCCGCCGCGCTGATCGTAGAAGTGCAGATACGCTCCCATGATGGCAGCGGCATCGGTGGTGGGACGCTCGCCCATCAAGGTAAGCAGGTCAAAGTCGCAGAGATGAGCAAACAGCAGCACCGCGTACTGCCAGCGGTCTTTGGTACTCTTGGAGCGCACCACCAGCCGCCGCACCGGAGCCACGTAGTCCGTGCTCTCCTCTGGCACCCAGCCCATCTCGCGGGTGGGCTGTGCCGGGTCGGGGACCCACTGGCTGACCTGCTTGGCGAGCAGTTGGGTACGCCGGAAGGAGTACTCCTTGCTCACCACCGCGTAGCCACGCGAGAGCAAGAAGTTGAGCGAGGCGATGCTGCCGCCGCCGCCATCGATGCGGTAAATGGTGCGTCGGCGCTGCGAGGGCTGCAAGCCCAGCACCCCCTCGGCCTGCTCGATGAGCTGAGGCAACACCTGCACCAGCAAGGTGTTGCCCGGGGAAAGCGCATCGACGACGATCTCACCGTACTGACTCGCCAGCACCCGCCCCTGCTGGCGACCCCGGCGCTGGCGTGGGTCGCTGAAGTAGCCTTTGAGGCTCTCTTCGGCTCGCTTGCCTGCCGGCATTCCGGTCAGGTCGGCATCCAGGATCAGCCAGTGCTGGCGAAACGGGTGCCGGGCCACCTGGCTGTGGCGCTGCAAGAGCGTGGTGAGGACCTGCTGCACCTCGGCCACGTTCTCGGCGCTGGCGGCATCCAGGGTTTGCTGGGCCACCGACTGCTCGGCGGTGCGACTGCGGCCCACCGCCTGCTGCAAGCCGCTCTCCTGCCGCAAGAGCGTGTTGAGTTGCACCAGGCTCTGGACCCCGGCCAGCAAGGCCAGCAGGATGTCTTGCACTTTGTCTTGCGGGCTATCTTTGACGGTCTTTTGCGCCAGGTGGACGCCTGCGCG
>DATEHU010000044.1 GCA_035279405.1 Gammaproteobacteria bacterium | reverse complement strand
CATTCTTATTGTACGGCGCTTGGTGCTCTGCTATAGCGGCGGCATGAAACGGGATGGCCGCGGGTTGGATCATCGGACGCTGGAAGCCATTCGTATGATGGCGGTCGAGCGAGTGCGGGAAGGCGAGGGTGCATCATCGGTCGTTGCCTCCTTCGGGTTTCATCGCACGACGATCTACAAATGGCTCGCTGCGGCGTCGCGGCCGGGTGTTGGGCTGAGGGCGCTGCACTCCAGGCCGGCGACCGGGCGGCCGCGCAGTTTGACGCCGGGTCAGGAGCAACGGGTGTTTCGCTGGATCAACGGCCGCGATCCGCGCCAGTATGGGCTGGATTTCGGATTGTGGACGCGCTCTGTGGTCGCCGCCCTGATCGAGCGGAAGTTCGACATCCGGCTTGGCGTGACGGCGGTAGGGGCATTGCTGGCCAAGCTGGGGCTGACGCCGCAAAAACCGCTGCAACGAGCCTACCAGCGTGATCCGGTGACAATTGAGGCGTGGCGGCGCGAACGGTTTCCAGCCATTGCCGGACGGGCGAAAGCCTCGGGCGGCGAGGTCCATTTCTGGGATGGGTCGGGGTTTCGTGCCGATGCCGTGCACGGAAAGACCTGGGGCAAGAAGGGTGAGACGCCAGTGCTCGAGTGCCCTGGCCAGCGGCAATCGATCAGTGCGGCCTCCGCGGTGAACGCACGTGGTGGTTTCTGGTACTGCACCTACCACGGCGGGCTGAACGCTGAGCTGTTCGTCACGCTGCTGCGGCGAATGATGCGGCACCGTACGAAGCCGGTGCATTTGGTGCTCGATGGACTTCCCGCGCACAAGACCGCACTGGTGAAGGCCTATGTTGCATCCACGAATGGGATGCTGACGCTGCATTTTCTTCCCGGCTATGCCCCTGAGCTCAACCCTGACGAACTGGTCTGGAGCCACGTGAAACGCACCGGGGTGGCGCGGGCACCGTTGCGGCGCGGCGAAACGCTCCACGAGAAGATCGAGGCACAACTCAGTGCGATGAAGCGCATGCCCCACCTAATACGGTCATTCTTCAAGACACCATGTGTCGCCTATATTACAGACCCGTGAGTAAGCTCGCGGCTTCGGAAAAGCTTGACCCTTGGTCATCCTGGTCTCGTTAAAGCCAGGGTAGATGTCGCCTGGCACGATGCCATCCGGCGTCGCGTCTTGGGCCTCGGTAACAAGCGACGTATCGACCTCGCGCTTCCGGCGCCTCCGCTCAGAAGCAGCCAACGGGGTAGGGCAGGCGCTATGCTACGCGCTCCGCCACGACCGGAAGAGGCGTCAGCAATAAGATACGAGGAGCAGCTCGATATAGTAAGCACTTGGTCCACATCATTTCTCACGCCGGCGGGTGGATCGTGCTAGATGGGCGCGGGCAACGCGGTTGGTGGGGCTTGGAGTGGGAGGCTGCCGGA
>DATEHU010000043.1 GCA_035279405.1 Gammaproteobacteria bacterium | reverse complement strand
TCACCACCAAATTTCTTCGACTGAATCACCGTCAACGCCGCCGTCAACGTGGTCTTGCCGTGATCCACATGCCCAATCGTCCCCACGTTTACATGCGGCTTCTTGCGCTCGTATTTTGCCTTGGACACGGTTGCTACTCCTCAGTGATCAGCGTTAACTTGACGTTGCGTTTCGGCATTGCCTGGCTCATTCCTCGCGGCCACACACCTCCCACCGTCCTGGAGCCCATGACCGGAATCGAACCGGTGACCTCGTCCTTACCAAGGACGTGCTCTACCGACTGAGCTACATGGGCGACCTGATCTGCACCGCACTCACCCGTTGGCTGGAGCGGGTGATGGGAATCGAACCCACGTCATCAGCTTGGAAGGCTGAGGTTCTACCATTGAACTACACCCGCTGCGTCCGTCGCTGGGTCCCGAACCTGCCAACCAAGAGCTCGAAATTCATTTCTGGTGGAGGGGGAAGGATTCGAACCTTCGTAGGCGTAAAGCCAGCAGATTTACAGTCTGCCCTCGTTGGCCGCTTGAGTACCCCTCCACGGACGAAGCCGGGAATTGTCTTATATTTCGCGGATTTGTGTCAACGGGAAAGGCGTACAAAACCAGCCAAGGCAGCCCGAGCCCGTCGCCAGGACGCCTCGCCTCCGGGCATGGCAGGGGGCAGAACCCGGATGCGCACACTGTTCGGATACCCATATCCGCTCGCAAGTGGCTCAGATAACGAGGGTTTTCTGCATCCGGCTTGGATGGCGCCGGCCATTGCCTGCAACCACGCTCTTGAAATTCATGGGTTCGGCAATTTCGGACGCCTGCGTTCAATTCCAAACTCAAAACCGCACCTGTCTGCCTGATTTGCGCCTTTGGGCATAATTGCGCGCGCAACTCGCCAAGTGCAGGCCGACACCAACCAGGCAGACGTGCCCGGCCAGCCGGCCGGAGCCCCATGGATATCTTGGCGATTGGTGAAATCCACATGCTGGCGGTGGTTTGGACACGCTTGAGTGGTGGGCTGGCCGGAGAGCCGTCAGGGATGTGCGCGTCCGCGACGGCACTCGCGATCCCTGGCCTCCGATACCGACCTCCCAGTCCGTTGACGAGATCGCTCAAAACTTGACCTGCGCCCACACGCCGATTTCCCGCGTCTTGAGTGCGCTCCTGGAATCGGCAAGCTGCTCGTATTTGTACGCCAGCGCCCAGATAATGTTCCTGTTGACCGGAAACGCGATACCGGCGTTGTAGTACGTGTCGGTCTTCGACGGGTCCAATCTTTCGCTGGGCATAGCGTGGTCGTAGCGCGCGAACAGTACGGTACCGTTTGCAACAATTTGCGTCGAGCCGAACAGCGAATAGCCGCTGGCTGAATCGGTCGCGGTGGTGGTGATAGCCGCAGGGGTGAAATTGCTGGCGTGGAAATACTCCGCCCCCAAGGTAACTACCGCCGTCTTGTACGCAATCAGGACATTCTGACGATTGGCTGTATTCAGTGCCGGAGTGATAGACGTGTTTTGGCCCAAATCACCGCTATACGCCCCGATTGCGATTACCCATCCGCTTACCGGGGGTACAACGCCCAGCGGCCTTCCCAGTCCATGCTCTTGGTGCGCGTCGGGTTCTTGTAGCCGCCGCCATTCACCAACGACACGGCGTAATTGCTCCAGCTGTTACTGCCGGGGAAATGCGCACCCCAGTCCGCGGAATTGCCGAAATGCAGCCGGTCAACCAAGGTCGGCTCCATAAAGCGGTAGCCGTAGATGCTCTCGTCGAACGGAATCCATGGCATGTCGGCCGAGCCCAGGCGGAACGTCGTGGACTGAGCTAGCCTCGCTTGCACAAACGCTTTCTTGACGAATAGCTGCGTTTCACCATTTGAATTGGTGTAGTTGAAGTCGGTGGTCAAGTTTGCCGACCAGATATCGTCAAAGACGTGATCCACCCCCAGATAGAAACGCCTGATATCCATGCCGTAGCCGGTGGCGATGGTATCCACGCCGTTCTGTTGCTGATTGAGATAGCTCCAGTCGGTGAACAGCACGCCGCTCAACGTGGTGCTGCCGATTGAATTATCCGCAAGTGCGGGAATACCGAGCCCGCTCAATTCGTCAACAGCAGACCCACCCAAAACGTCTTGCGCATGAAAAACCTCCTTCCCCTGAAATTGCAGAAGGAGACTAGCGACGCAACATGACTGCACGATGAAAAGGAGGTTACGGCGTCATGACAACGTGGCGTGACTGGATCGGGTCAAAAGAAGCTTCACTAGAAGCTTCACTGCCGGCCGCAACCCGTGGGCGGTGGTGGCCGTCGAAGAATTGTCCGGGTCACAGGCGCTAATCCAACTGCGGTGGGTGACGGCGCGCATTTCGAAGGGCGCCTGGGTGCGATGTGAATCTGATGCCATGGCCCCCATGGGTACGCGCGTGCACCGAATTAGGCCAGTCGGTGCGGCCCCCGGTCTTCCATAGTCCTCGGGAATGCTGACCTGATAAATATTTCCAAAAACTGCTTGACTATTGTTAAGTTAATACTATACCCTTGTCAATACTACAGTACATTTGAGAATTGCTGGGTGAGTGACGAAGACAACCATCTGCGCAAGTTCCAGAAAGAACTCAATGCCGGCATCGTGGCACTGGTGCTGTTGGCCACCCTGGCTGAAGCTCGGAATCCGCAATACGGCTACCAGATCGCCAAACAACTGGAACCCGACGCAGGGGAAAACGGCGTCATGAAGCAGGGCACGCTTTATCCGGTGCTGCGCTCTCTGTCCGCCGCAGGGCTGTTGGATAGTTACGTGGAACCTTCGGTTTCCGGCCCGCCGCGCCGTTACTACACCATCACCGACGCCGGCCGCGCGGTACTCGCCCAGTGGAAAGACGCCTGGGTCAACACCCGGGATTTTGTGGACGCCATCATGAAGGACAGCCGCCATGACTAACACCGTACCCCGCAGCATTCAGGACTATCTGGAGCAATTGCGTGCCGCACTCCACGGCGCTGACCCGGCGCTGATCCAGGACGCGCTTTACGATGCCGAGGAATATCTGCGCGGTGAATTGCATGCACACCCCGATCAGAGCGAGGAACAAATTCTCGCCGCCATCGCCACCAGTTACGGCGCGCCGGAGGAAGTGGCCGACGCCTATCGCGCCACCGAGGTCAAGGTGCAGGCCGCCCTGCGCACGCCGCGTCCCGCCAAACGCCGCTCGTTGCTTGGAAATTTTTTCGGTGTACTGTCGGATCCGCGCGCCTATGCTTCCTTGTTCTATCTGCTGATGGCGATGTTTACCGGCATCTTTTACTTTACCTGGGTAATGGCCGGGTCGGCACTGTCATTCGGCCTGCTGCCGCTCGTCATCGGCATTCCGTTCTTCCTGCTGTTCCTGGGCAGCGTGCGCATGCTGTCGTTGGTGGAAGGTCGCGTTGTTGAATCCTTGTTGGGCGTGCGCATGCCGCGCCGGCCGCCCCATCCCGGCGGAACCGTGCCCTTGTTCACCCGCATCAAGGAGCTGCTCACCGATGGCCGCACTTGGTCCACGCTGTTTTACATGGTCCTGCAACTGTTTCTCGGCACGCTGTACTTCGCGGTGATCATCGCCTGGCTGGCGATCGCGCTGACGTTGATTTTTTCCCCGCTCACCTACGTTTGGCACGGATTGATTTATATCAACGGTCCGATCGTTGTTTCCTGGTTCTTCTGGCCGCTGTGCGTGATTGCCGGAATCCTGCTGCTCATCGCCTTGCTGCACGCGGTGCGCGGCACCGGTTATGTACACGGTCACATTGCCAAGCGTCTGCTGGTAAGACTGGCAGACTGATTGCAATGGTGCCGGCGGAGGGATTCGAACCCCCGACCTTTGGTTTACAAAACCACTGCTCTACCAACTGAGCTACGCCGGCCTCTCTACCAGCCTCAACTCTGCCATCCATGGCGTAACGTTACGCCTCTTGGCGATCCCGGCCCGAACATCCATGTTCATGCGCTCGACCGGATCGGAATGCCGCTGGCATTCCAATAAACACACCGGTCGAGCCCAACTGGGCTACGCCGGCTTCAATGAAGTTCGCCCGCATGGAATCAGGCGCAAATTCTAGCAGGCCAAAGCATCGCGGTCAGGAACGGTTTCCGGCGCCGCACTCCTCGCGTCCGATGCTCGCATCTCCCTCTTCCAAATCGGCGAATACCTTGGCGACCGGCAGTTGTTGTGCTGCACCACGCGCATCGAGCCAATACCGCGGAGCGTCGCGGAAGCGCTCGGTTACCAGCGCGCGGTAGCCGAGTGCGCGAATCTGTTTCTGGTGAGCCAGCGCACCATAGCGATCACTGTAAACCCCCAGGGAAATGGCATTACGATTCGCCTCATCGGTGACCACGTACAAATCCTTGACGCCGCGCTGCTGCAGCAGTTTGGCCGCGGCTTCGGCCTCGCGGCGCGATCCGAACGGCGGCAAGTACACCCAGTATCCCTGACGCACTTTCCCGGGAACCAGTCGCTGCGCAACGTTCGCACCGCCGGCGCGCAAGCGCGTGCTGCCCGCCTCGGCCGCCGCCGCGCTCGGAAACGGCCCGTAACTCATGCAACTCTGCGCGCTGACATCGGCAGCGGCTGGACTGGCGGGAGCGGGCGCAGGCACGAGTGACTTCGCGAGCGCAGCCCGTTGGGCGGGGCTGAGTTCGGCGATGAGCTTGAGCGGTTGGACCCGGGGCAGCGGGGTGGACGACGGCGACGACGGCGACGGTCTCAGCCATCCGAACCAGATGAACGCCACGACATTCGCCAGCACCAATACCAGAAACAGCGTTCGCATCATGTGCGCAGCTCTGCCAGCACCATCAATCCCTCCAGAACCAGATGCGGCGCAAGTGTAAACCGTTCGTGCAGCCACGGTTGCAGGGTTTCCGCGTCACCGCCAGTCAGCAGCAACTTGATTTCCGTGCCTTCCCGGGCACGGACTTCGGCCACCACCCGCTCGATGAAACCTGCGGCTGCGTACAAAACACCGCTGCTCACCGCGGTGCGCGTGTCACGCGCAAACAGAGTGGGCTGCCTAACGGTGCCGCTGGGCAGCGCAGGTGCCGCCGCAGTCAGTGCGCGCTGCATGGCGCCGAGTCCGGGCGCAATCAGGCCGCCCAGATGCCGGCCGTTGCGGTTGACGGTATCCATGGTGAGGGCGGTTCCACATCCAAGGACGCAGACTGGACCGCCATAGCGATGGAACGCGCCGACCACCGCGGACCAGCGATCCGCCCCCAGCTGCGCGGCATCGGTATAACCATTGGTCACGCCGCCTGCCTGTGGCGATGGGTGCATGAATTCCGGTGTGAGCTGGAACCGCTGTTGACAAAAATCGCGCAGACTCTCGGCAACGGTGACGCCGGCCACGTTGCTGACCACGATACGCTGCGGGTGCGGCACATCGCCCCAGACTGACTGCCAGATCTCCATCGACGGTCGGCCCAAATGCATCGCAACGCCGTAACCGGACAATTCGCGACCCTGCGCGAGCGCCCACTTGACGCGCGTGTTGCCAATGTCGGCGAGCAACATCATGGCGCGAGTCTCAAGCTGAGATCGCCGGATACAAATCGCCGGGTGCCGGCGCCGGTATCCAGCAACAGCGCGCCGTCCTGATCCACACCGAGTGCGGTGCCCTCAATGACGTGCTGCTGGTGATGCAGTCGCACGCTTTTGCCGGCAGTCAAATCCAGCACCCGCCAGTCTGCGGCAAACGCGGCGAATCCGCGTACGGCAAAAACCTCAAGGGCGTCCAGCAATTGCTCAATCAGCGCCGCCGCCAGCGCATTGCGCCCCGGCGTCTTGTCCAGCAGTTGCGTCGTCAGATCCGTCCACGGCTGATCTATGCGCGCGGCCGCTGCGGCCGGCATGCGCACATTGATGCCGATACCCACCACCGCGCGCACCTGGCCGGGCGGCTCGCCCTGCATGTCCACCAGAATACCGCCGAGCTTTCTGCCGGCCATGCATAAATCGTTGGGCCATTTGATGGCGACACCCGACACGCGCAGTGTGCCGAGTGCCCGCACCACGGCGACCGCCGCCGCCATCGCGAGCGCCGAGAAGCCCGGTGGCAGATCATCGAAACGCCAGGCGCAGGATATATATAAGTTGGCGGCAAACGGCGACACCCATTGCCGGCCGCGCCGACCCCGACCGGCGGTCTGCCGTTCGGCGAGACACACGGCGGGAAGTTCGTGCGCCCGGGTCATGAGCCAGGTGTTGGTCGAGTCCACCTCATCGAGCACCGACAAGGCCGCGAGTTGCCGGCGCGCGGCCGGCGACAAGTGCGTTTTTATTTCCGCTGCATCGAGCAATTCCAGCGGCGCCGCCAGACGATAGCCGCGCCCCGGCACCGAGAATATTTCCAGGCCGCCCGCCTGGAAGCGCCGCAGGTGTTTCCACACTGCACTGCGGCTGATTTTCAAGCCACGCGCAAGCTGTTCGCCCGAATGAATCGCGCCGTCCCCCAGGATGCGAATCACTTGGTGCGCTGTGCTGTCGAAACGCAGCATGCGTTCAGCGCCGGCGCAACAGCATGACGCGCGTGAAACGGTTTTCCTTACCGGCCACGAGCCGACGGATGTTGCCGCGATGCGTGTACACGATAAACAACGCCATCACCAGTCCGAAGCAGAAAAGCGGGGAAGTGTAACCGTGCACGATCACGGCGAATACCGGTACCGACCAGGCGGCCAGCAGAGTGGACAGCCCGACATAGCCGCTCAACACCAGCACCAGACACCAGACAATCACTGCCACGGTCAGCGCCGGCCAGGAGAGCATCAACAGCACGCCGAGAAAGGTGGCGAAACCCTTGCCGCCACGGAAACGGAAAAACACCGGGAACACGTGCCCGACGATGGCGGCCGCGCCGCATGCCGCGGCCGTCCACTCGATGCCCAGTTCACTCGGTGCTGCCAGCAGGTACGGCAGCAATCCGGCCGCCAGTACGCCCTTGCCCACATCAATGAGCATCACCCACAAGGCGAACACCCGGCCTTGGGTACGCAAGGCGTTGGTACTGCCGGCGTTGCCGCTGCCCTGGGTGCGGATATCTACGCCGCCGTAAATCTTGCCCACGATCAGGCTGCCGATGAGCGAGCCCAGCAGATAAGCGATGACAATTCTCAGCAACAACCAGGCCAGCATAGCGCGTGCTCCGGGTCCGCAGCCCAGTTAGTTTAACAGGCGCTGCTTGCGGACCGCGTGCGAGTGTTGAACAATGCCGACTAAAGCGAGCTCCTGCATGACCATGGACCCAGATCGTCTGGCGGCAGACATTCTGCTCGCCCTGCGGCGCATCATGCGCGGCATGGACATTTCCAGCCGCCAGCTCATTGGCGAGCGCGGCTTGACCACGCCGCAATTGCTGTGCCTGCAGAACCTGGGCGAACACGGCGCCATGACCAGCGGCATGCTGGCGCAAGTGGTCTCACTCAGTCCCGCAACCGTCACCGGCATCCTCGATCGCCTGGAGTTGCGCGGCCTGGTGACGCGCGAACGCCGCCCGGAAGACAAGCGTCACGTGCTCGTGACCGTCACCCACGCCGGAGCCGCGGCGGCCGATGCCGCACCCTCGCGCCTGGCCCAGCGCTTTGCCGACGCCCTAGCGCATCTCCCAGACGATGACCGCGGCGAAGTGTTGCGCGTGATTCAGTATCTTGCGGATCTGGCCGATGTACGCAACGGCCGTGGCTGAACGCACGCGTGCACGCCGCCCTGGTCATTAATCCCGCGGCCGGACGCGGTGCCGGGCGCCGCCTGGCCGCTGCGATTGCCGATTATCTTGCGGACCTCGGCGTCCAGATTCACAGCCAGGATATCAGCCGCAGCGGCGGTGACCTGGCCACTCAGGTACGCGAGCGCCTTGCGCTACGTCCGGATGCGGTGATCGTCGTGGGCGGCGATGGCAGCGTGCATGCGGCCGTGAACGGCTGGATGCAGGCCGGGGGCGGTGCGCCGCTCGCGTTCGTGCCGGTCGGCACGGGCAACGACTTCACCAAGATGCTCGGCTACGCGTCCGATTGGCGCGCCGCCTGCCGGCAAATCGCACAAGCGCGTACCCGTGACGTTGACGTGGCGCGCTGCAACGACTTTCATTTCATCAATAGCCTGGGCATCGGTTTCGACGCGCGTGTGGCGATGGCCGCGAATCGCATGCAATGGCTGCACAGCCGCGCGGTGTACGGCGTGGCATTGCTGCGTACGCTGTGCTTCGACTACGCGACCCCGAAGGTCAGACTGCAATACGCTGCGGTAACGCTGGAAACTGCCATCACCCTGATCGCAGTCAACAACGGGCGCGTGGAAGGCGGCGCTTTCGTGCTTGCGCCACAGGCGGAAATTGACGACGGCCTGCTGGATGTGGTGGTGGCATCGGCGCTGAGCCGGTTTGGCATCCTGCGGCTGGTGCCGCGCGTGCTGCGCGGTACCCACGCCGGTCACTCTGCGGTGCGCATTTTCAGGACCGACAGACTGCTGATCGAATGCAACGCCGGCATGTCGGTACACGCGGATGGCGAGATCCGCTATACCGATGCGCACCGCCTGGAAATCACCGTCCTGCCGCGCCGCCTCAGGGTGTTTGCCTGAGCGGGATCGGTGTACGCCGTACCGTGCCGAGATAGATCGCGGCCAACGCCAACACGGCGCCCGCAATCTCCACCGCGGTAAAGCGCCGGCCGAAGATGCTCACGTCCCATATGAACGCGCACACCGGCTGCAGCAGCAGCACCAGTCCGACCTGAGAGGCGCGCACCCTGGAAAGGCCGCTGGAAATCAGCACCCAGCCCAACACCTGGCCAAACACTCCGTAACCCACCAGCCAGCCGGCGTCTTTCCAGGTGGGAATCGCGAAGGAGGCGTGCTCCGGCCCCATGGCAAGCCCAAGCAGGACGGCGCTCATGAGCGACACCGCCATCATGGTGACGAATGCGGACCCCGCGATCTCCGCCACGCGCACGCGGCGCAGCGTGAGGATATAACCGGCATAGCAACAGGCGGTTATCAATCCCAGGATCACGCCGGTCCTGTAACCGGTCGAAAACTCGGACCAGTCGAAGCCCACGAGCAATATCAAACCCAGTATCGCGAGCGGAATCGCAACCATCTGGAACCAGGTGAGACGCTCGCGGAACGCGATCACCCCGGCCGCCGCCAGCAGGAACACCTGAAAATTCGCCAGCAGGGTCGCGACGCCCGGGCCCACATACAGAATGCTGCGGTGCCAGAAACTCAGGTCCAGCGCGAAAAACAGCGCCGCGAGTCCGCACGCCGTCAGGGCCGCGGGCTTGAGCCGCAGACGCTCGCGCCGCCACAGCACGATAGCCAACAGGATCAACCCGCCGAACAGCACGCGGTAGAAAGCGCTGGTGGCGGGCGACACCGAGACCAGCTCCACAAACACCGCGGAGAAACTGATCATCACCGCGCCGGCAATCAGGCGCCACATGCAGGCTCTGCCGTAATATGCGTTCGCATGCAGTGCGTGCGCACGTGCCTCAATGGATCAATGCCGCTTCGAGTTCGGCGAACGTGTAGGCAATGCCCGTAGTGTCAATCTGCACGCCCAATTGCCGGCCGACCTGACGTGCGGAAAAAATCCCGCGGATCGCCGGGCCATCGGGCGTGCGTGCGATCACCAGCGCGTGCTGACGTCCGGTGCGCTTGAGTGTCTGGATGATGTCGCCGACGCGCGCATCGGATACCTCGGCCATGCTCAGAGCCTCGAAACTGTCACGCGCAGTCATGATGTCACGCACCAGGACTTCGCTGCGGCTAACGCCCATCTGCTGCTGGAAGCGCATGGGACGCATGCCCTTCAGATCGTTGAGCGTGATGAGCCCGACCACATCGCCCGATTCGTTGAGCACAAACAACAGGCGCACGCCGACGTTGCGCATGTGTTCCTCAGCCTTGTCCAGCGGCTGGTTGGGATTCACGCTGGCAGCCGCCACGCGGGTGAGATCCGTCATGACATCCAGCGCCGGATTTTGCAGGGTCACGTGCTCCGGACGCTGCTGATTGGGGCGCATCAACGCGGCGCCCGCGGGAACCGCCATCACCGACAGCGCCTTGAATTCTGCACTCATGAAATCCTCCACAGTTGCTTGCGCGGCCAGTGGCCATGCCGCATAAAGTATAGCGTGACGCTCTGCATATATGCGTATTCCAGGCCGTGCAAACCGGCATGTTAGAATTTCACGCACGCAATCACGGTCAGACGTCATTCTGCTTCCGCATGACCAAAAAAGTACTCATCACCAATGTGCACCTGGATCTGGGTGCGGGCCGCCGCGGCACCGACATGGGCTCCTCCGCCATGCATGTCGCGGGCGTGGTACCCGCGCTGGAAAAACTCGGGCACAAGGTTGTGGGCGTATATAACCTCGGCCAGGTATCGCAGGAATCCGCCGAAGTCGGTGACCTGCGCACGCGCTATCTCGGCGTGATCAATGAAGTCTGCCGCGAACTTGCCGACCGGGTGGAACGCTCGTTGCAACAGGGTGAATTCCCGTTGCTGCTGGGCGGCGATCACTCCCAGGCCATCGGCTCGATTGCCGGAGTTTCGCGTTACCTGAAAGGCCAAGGCAAATCCTTGGGGGTACTGTGGGTGGATGCGCACACCGACATGAATACTCCCGACAGCAGCCCCTCGGGGAACATTCATGGCATGCCGCTCGCCACACTGCTCGGATACGGGCCCGAGGAATTGACCAGCATCAGCGGCGACGGTGCCGCGCTGTCGCCGGAACATGTGGTGATATTCGGCGTGCGCGAAGTGGATCGTGGCGAAGCGCAGCTGGTAAAAAAGACCGGAGTGCGGGTGTTCACCATGAGCGAAATTGATTCCCGTGGTGCCGGT
The DNA here is from genome assembly GCA_035279405.1 of Gammaproteobacteria bacterium. NCBI lineage: Bacteria > Pseudomonadati > Pseudomonadota > Gammaproteobacteria > Gammaproteobacteria bacterium. Next base: position 7,017 of record DATEHU010000043.1, on the reverse strand, counting down.
GCCTGCCTGGAAGAAGCCATGCAGATTCTCGGCCGCGCGACCGGCGGCATTCACTTGTCCTATGACCTAGACGGTTCCGATCCCGCGGTGGCCCCCGGCACCGGCACGCCCGTGCCGGGCGGACTCAATTTCCGCGAATCGCACCTGGTGTGCGAAACCATAGCCCGGAGCAAGCGCTTGCTCAGCATGGAAGTGGTGGAGCTCAATCCCATCCTCGACATCGAGAACCGCACCGGCAAATTTGCGGTGTGGCTGATCCAGTCGGCCCTGGGCCGCACGATCCTGTGGAATTAGCGCGCCTATGGGCAAGCGCGCAGAAGAATTCAACGCATTCCGCCGCCGCATGAACGCGCGTATCCTCGCGGAGGACAACCGCGTCATCAAGCGCGTATTCTCGGTGGACAGCCTCACCTATGAAGACGGCGCCCTGCCGGCCAAGACCAAGGAACTCCTCGGGCTTACCGCCTCCATGGTGTTGCGCTGCGACGACTGCGTGAGCTACCACATCGGCCAGTGCATCGAATCCGGTTGCAGCAAGGACGAGATCGTGGAAGCCATGAGCGTTGCGTTGGTCGTGGGCGGGACCATTGTTATCCCGCATATGCGCAGAGCTATCGAGTTCCTGGACGAGCTGCTCGCAGATAAAGAGCGACCGCGCTAGTGCTGGCCCAGGGCGAGCCAGGGAACGCCACCGCAAGCATCCGCCACCACCCAGGCGCGGGCATCATCACTACGGCCGCGCGCAAGCTTTAATGGAAAATCTCGGCCGTGGGTGCGCAGTGGGCACGGCGAGTGACCCATCATACGATGCTGTCTTCCTGGCAAGGCCCGTCAGTTCCCGGGGTGGTATTGCCGCTCAATGTGGCCGTCCAACTGGGATTTGTAGTAATACACCTCACGCAGATCGCCCTGCGCGTAACGGGCCGCCTGATCCGTGAAGTGCGCAGAGGCCGGATTGCCGCTTTCGCCGCCCACTTTGATCGCCCAGGCGTGCACGGTCGGGCCAAACTCCACAAGGCATACGAAACTGTTGCCGTCGTCGCCATACCATTTTTTGGTGTTCGGGTACGGCCGCGCGTTGAAAGCCGCCAATGATCCCCAGAGTGACGAGGTAAACGGCACCGGCATGCTGGGCTTGGAATCGTCGAAGTGTGGTTGGATGCTGTCGTCAATGCGCTGGAAACGGTTGATGTCCCCCCAGGGAGTCTGCCAGGTCCCGAAATCTTCGTTGAGTTTGTCCACCGTCCGGGCGAGCGTTTGCAACAGGTCTGCCGGGGTTGCGAATTTCTCCACGTAATCGGCCGGCCACATGTGCGCGGCGCGCGGATCAGAGCGCAACTGCTGAAACAGGCCGCTACCCCAGAACACCGCGAGCGAAGTCGCCACCGAATTGGCGCCCCAGCGATAATCCCAGTCGCGCAACACCCGGATCGGCCCAGCGAGTTTGGCCTTGAGCGGATCCGCGGCCGGCAAAGCCGCGTAGTCCCTGAGGAGAATCGGAATCATCTTGGCGAACGGCGGCAAATAACTGTCGTAGGCTGCGCGCTCAAGTTTCGCCGCGCTCCAGTCCCGGGAACCGCTCAGCAGTCTGAGCGCGTGATAGCCGCGCGGGGATTCCTCGGTGTTGCCGTCCACATAAGCCGGGAAATCCTGACGCTTCGGGCTGTCCGGACCGGCGGCCGACCACGGCCAGTTGTTCGAGTTGTACAGCCAGCCGGTCTTGGGATTCAGCAGGTGCGGAGTCCCGGCCAGCGTGAGCAGACCGTGGAATGCGGTCGCGGGATTGCTGCCGTCCACGGGTTCGGCCCAGTTGAATTCGTCGCTGCGCTTCGGGATCCAATCCGAGTGCCAGTAGGCAATGTTGCCGTCGCGGTCGTCAAAAATAGTGTTGTTGGATGAATTTGTGTGCAGCTGCATGGTCTTGCGGAACGACGTGTAGCCGGTCGTGGTCATGCGCTCCCAATCCTGAATCAGCGCCGGAATGTGCCGCTGCATAAGATTGACCGTGAGCCAATGGTCGCCGACCCGGGCGATCACCGGCCCGTGTTGCGTGTAATAGGCGCTAAACGTCTTGTGCGCCATGCCATCGGCACCGCGGTAATCAATGGTTATGTCGCGGGTTTTCACCGGCAGCCACTGCGCGCCATACTTGTAGAAGTAATGGCCGCCATGCTCGCTCACGGTCTCGAGAAAGTGGGAAATATTCAGGGCGTGACTCGAAGTGTGCATCCAGCCGTCGTACGCGTTGAACCCCTGATAAACGAAGAATTGCCCCCAGGTCACCGCGCCATAGGCGTCCAGGCCCTGGTTGCTCGCCATCTGCAATTCGTAACGGAAGTAAAAGCTCACATGCGGATTAATCAGCAACAACGCATGGTGATCGTGTGTAATGGATGCTGAAATGGCTATGCCGTTGGATCCGGTGGGCTGGAATCTTGGTGGGTTCCAGGCCACGGCTTGCGCCGGCGCCGCCATGCTGTGGCCGTAGAAGGCCTGCAGCGCTGCAACGTTCACACCCTGTTCGATATCCCCGCCGATGCTGCCTTCGGTGAAAGCCAATTCCATCCATGGTTCAAAGTGCATGATGACTTTGGGATGCACCTTGGGATGTGTATATTAAGTAGAAATTCAAGCCATCTGCCGCGGCCTGCATCAGTTGCCGCAGCCACACCGGACATTCCCGGTATTCGGCCTGTAGCGCCACGGGGTCCATGAAAAGCTGCCGGCGCAAGTCCTGGTATATTGCCGCGACGCCCTGGTATTTTGCCAGCCATCCAAGCGCACCGATGTAATTCATCTCCACGCGGTTGAAATCGTCTTCCGCTTGCGCGTACTCCATGCCGAAGACGGCATCCGCGTTGGTCTTGCCGTACACGTGCGGAATGCCCCAGTTATCCCGATAGATCGTGACCGCCTGCGCCTGCTGGTGCCAGCGCGCGATTTGCTGCGCAGTATTCGCGGCCGCGGCCTGCCGCACGGGACACGCAGTCATTAGCGTCAAAGCACAAGCGATCAGGGCAATTTTGTTCATGAGAAATTCTCCCCGCTTGTTTTGCTGGCCGCACAGCGGATTTCCGTCGGCGGTTGGAAACAATTTTCTGCCAGTGGAAAATCTGCGCGATTTTCGCCCGCCGGTTGTCAGGAAACCTGGCCGGCCGGAAACCGGATCAGGTTCGCCACTACCATCTGTGGTACGCGGGATGACCCGGCTTGACCGCCACAAAGGTGCCGCGGCAAGTGGCGCAGAGTTTGCCGCCGGCGTGCAATTCACCTTCGACGACAGCGCGATCCTCGCCGGCTTGCACCACGCGTGCCCGCAGTTGCACCGGGCCACTGGAAGGCGTTGGGCGTTTGAGCGTAATGGCGTAATCGGCGGTCACCGTGCAAGGCGGTTGATCGGCGTGTGCCTGGCGCATGAGGTGCCAGGCGGCTGTCCAGTTGCAATGGCAATCCAGCAGTGTGCCGATGATGCCGCCATTCAGCGCGCCCGGAAACGCCTCGTGATGTGGTTGCGGCATCCATTCGGCTGCCACCTCGTCACCGCGGACGAAACTCTTGATATGCAGACCCTGTGGATTGGCCGGACCGCAACCGAAGCACGTGCTGGCGGGTGCGTAGGCATCCTGCAGCGCCTGGGCCGTCATGCGCGGTCACTGGCACCGGTACGCGGGAGGAAAATTTCCGCCAACATGCACCGCACGCTGCCGCCGGCGCAGGTTTCGATGATATTCACCGGACTGGACACGATGCGCGTGTACTTTTCCATGCTCAGACGCTGCGTGGGCGTGAGACTGCGCTCGGCGCGCATGGACATCGCCAGCACACTGCCGCCCTGGCGAGTACCGAGTTGCAGCGCGTTGCCGGCAAAATCCAACATCTGCTGTGCGGTGATCGGGATGATCTCATGATCGGTTTCCTCGAGACGCCGTTGTATGTGCCGGCGTTCCTTGACGGAGCGAATGCTCGCCAGGCACAGCAGGGCAAAGCGATCGCCGATGCACATCATCACATCCGTGTGGTACACAGCTTTGCTGTGCTTGTCTACCGCATGAAATTCGACCGTTTCATATTCGAACTTGCCGGCCCATTCTCGCAGCATCTTGATATCGGTACGCGGGGACAGGCACGCGTACGCCACATGATGCTCGCGATCGAGAACCAGACTGCCCGTGCCTTCGAGAAAACGGCCCTCCAATTCAGCGCCGGTCAGATCCTCGATGCGTTGCACCTTGTAGCCTCGCTGGGTCTGCAATTCCTCGATAATATCCAGGCGTCGCTCCCAACGCCGATTCGGCGCGAGCAGTGGATACAGGACCACACTGCCGTCCGCGTGAAAGCTCACCCAGTTTCCGGGAAACACTGCATCCGGCGTCCACGGTTCAGGCGTGTCATCAAAAACCTCCACACTTACGCCCTGCTTTTGCAAGCTGGATACCAGTACATCAAACTCCTGGAGCGCCAGAGCTTGCGGGTCGTTGACTTCCACGTCGTTACGCTGGAACGCATTGGACGGCGCGGTTTCAGCGTTCACGCCAAAACGCGCGGGCCGGATCATGAGTACGGCCGGGGCAATCTGTGATTCCTTGATGCTGGGCATGGATTCAACTTCGGAACAGTCCTGAGGAAATCTTACACTAAAAGCCGCAACGCTGGCCGTGCTAGACACGACTGCCGAAATGCGCGCGCAGGTGATAAAGTTGCGCACGACAGCCTGGACCACAGGAGCTATACATGATTTCGGGTTTGGTGCGCGGCGACCGTATGCCGGATTTCCAGCGCCCGAATCCGGCCGGCGACACCGTGATGCTGTACGACCTGCAAAAAGGCCAGCCGATGTTGCTCCTGGTATTCGAGGATGCTACGGCGCCGGATACGCGCGCGGCGTTGGATGTGCTGGCGCGCGATTCAGCCGACAGCGCCCCGACCCGCGTGGCCATGATACGCGGCACTCCAGCGCAATGTGCGGCCTTTGCAAAAGGCAGCGCCGACGGCGTAACGCTGCTGGCAGACGATGGTGCCGTCGCCTTGCATCTGCTCGGAGCCGAAGCGCCGGGATCCCGGTTGATCACCGGATTTGCACTGGATCCCAACTTGCGTGTCATTGAACGCATTGAACATCGGGCCGGTGGCAATCTCGGGGATTTCCTGCGCCGGTTGCACGCCGCATGCGGACCAGATGCATCACTCGCGCCGCAAATCATCAATCAGCAGGCACCGGCGCTGTTTGTCCCGCGCGTAATGGATCCCGCTATGTGTGCCGAGCTGATCGCGTACTTCGAGCAACAGGGCGGTCAGCCGTCCGGCACAGCCTATATAGAAGGTGACAAGGCTTATTGGCGTCAGGATCCGTCGGTAAAGCTACGCCGCGATGTGTATATCAAGGAAGGCCCATGGCTGGAACGCATCAAGGAAGTGGTAGCGCGCCGGGTGCTGCCGGAAATCCAGCGCTGCTGCCATTACCGCGTGACACAACACGAGGTGTTCAAGCTGGTGTGCTACGACGCGCAGACTGGCGGCTATTTCCGGCCACATCGCGACAACGAATCTCGCGACACCCAGCACCGGCGCTTCGCCATGACACTGCACCTCAACACCGGCGACTACCATGGCGGCCAATTACGGTTTCCGGAATTCAGTTCCCATCTTTACGAATCGGCACGTGGGGACGCAATCGTATTTTCCTCGTCGCTGCTGCACGAGGTCGTGCCGGTCACTGCCGGCAAGCGTTACGTGCTGCTGGGTTTCTTCTTCGGCGACGATCAAACCATACAGCCGATCAAGTACGTTTGAGTCCACCATGACGTGAAACGCATTTTTCCGTCGTGATGCTACGCCATGGATGGCAAAACCAAGCGTACTATACGAGTTGGTTTCGCCATGCGAACCCCAAAAGAAAACCCCGATGATCTTTCGACCACCGGGGTTTGTGTTTAGAGCCTGGCGATTCTTGCCATGGACGGCATTATGCCGCGAAGGGCAGGAAGCCCGAGAGCGGCTGACCTACTTTCGCATGGGGTGAGCCGGGTGCGAAGCACTGCATCGCGCCCGGCGAACGCCCAGCCATGGATGGCTGGGCTGGGGACAAGCGAAGCAATGTCGCAATACCAAGGACGGCGCAAAAACCCTGAATGTACGAGCGGGTTTCCCCATGCTCATCGGATTCATCGCCACAAATGAAAAACCCCGGTAATCTTCCGATTACCGGGGTTTGTGTTTAGAGCCTGGCGATGACCTACTTTCGCATGGGGAAACCCCAAACTATCATCGGCGCTGAGCAGTTTCACTTCCGAGTTCGGGATGGGATCGGGTGGTACCCACTCGCCAGTGTCGCCAGGCAAACCGTTTCACTGTCGCGCGCCGCAGCGCGCGGTGAATTCAGAAAGTTGTTGACGCCTTGCATGTCGCAATCGTGATAAACACCGGCCATACCCCAGCAAACCGCTTGGGGTTATATGGCCAAGCCGCACGGTCAATTAGTACTGGTTAGCTCAACGCGTTACCGCGCTTACACACCCAGCCTATCAACGTCGTAGTCTTCGACGGACCTTCAGGGGCATCGAGTGCCCGGGGAAATCTAATCTTGGGGTGGGCTTCGCGCTTAGATGCTTTCAGCGCTTATCCCGTCCGTACATAGCTACCCGGCAGTGCCACTGGCGTGACAACCGGTACACCAGAGGTACGTCCACTCCGGTCCTCTCGTACTAGGAGCAGCTCCCCTCAAATTTCCAACGCCCATGGCAGATAGGGACCAAACTGTCTCACGACGTTTTGAACCCAGCTCACGTACCACTTTAAATGGCGAACAGCCATACCCTTGGGACCTGCTCCAGCCCCAGGATGCGATGAGCCGACATCGAGGTGCCAAACGACTCCGTCGATATGGACTCTTGGGAGTCATCAGCCTGTTATCCCCGGCGTACCTTTTATCCGTTGAGCGATGGCCCTCCACACACGGGACCACCGGATCACTATGGCCGACTTTCGTCTCTGCTCGACCTGTCGGTCTCGCAGTCAGGC
>DATEHU010000042.1:2500-18624 GCA_035279405.1 Gammaproteobacteria bacterium | reverse complement strand
TCACGCCTCACGCCTCACGCCTCACGCCTCACGCCTCACGCCTCACGCCTCACGCCTCACGCCTCACGCCTCACGCCTCACGCCTCACGCCTCACGCCTCACGCCTCACGCCTCACGCCTCACGAGTTGCCAACTCGATGCCTTCCGCCGCGACCTGCGCCAGCAGCTGGATTTCATCGCGCGTGATCACGTACGGTGGCATGAAGTAAATCACGTCGCCCATGGGCCGGAGCAGCACGCCGCGTTCGAGTGCGTGTTGATAGACCCGCAGTCCGCGGCGTTCCTGCCAGGGATAGGGCGCGCGGGTGTTTTTGTCCTTGACCATTTCGATGGCGAGAATCATGCCGTGCTGGCGGATTTCCGCGACCTGCGGAAAAGCCGCGAGCGGTGCGGCCGCGTAGTGCATGCACGTGGCCAGGGCGCGGTTTTTCACAATCACGTCGTCGTCGCGGAAAATGTCGAGTGTGGCGAGCGCCGCGCGGCAGCCGAGCGCATTGCCGGTGTAACTGTGGGAGTGCAGGAACGCAGTGAGCTTGGCGTAGTCGGCGTAGAAGGCCTGGTAGATTTTGTCGTGGGTCATGACCACCGACAGCGGCAGGTAGCCGCCGGTCAGGCCTTTGGAGAGCAGCAGAAAATCCGGCGTGATCCCGGCTTGCTCGCAGGCGAACAGCGTGCCGGTGCGCCCGAAGCCCACGGCGATCTCGTCCGCGATCAGGTGCACGCCGTGGCGGTCGCAGGCGTCGCGCAGCAGCTTGAGATACACCGGATGGTACATGCGGAAATTTCCCGCGCATTGCACCAGCGGCTCGAGAATCACCGCGCAAACTTCCTCGTGGTGTTCGGCGAGCGCGCGTTCCATGTGCGCAAACATCCGGCGCGTGTGCGCTTCCCAGCTTTCACCGGGCTCGCGCTTGAAGCAATCGGGGCTCGGCACCGTGATGACATCCATGAGTAGCGGCTGGTAGGTGCGTTTGTAGAGCGGCTCGTCGCCCACCGCGAGCGCGCCCAGGGTTTCGCCGTGATAGCTATTGCTCAAGTTGATAAAGCGGGTTTTTTTCTGCCGGCCGAGATTGCGCCAGTAGTGGAAACTCATCTTGAGCGCCACCTCGACGGCCGAGGAGCCGTTGTCGGCGTAAAAGCAGCGCGTCAATCCGGGCGGCGCGAGTTTGACCAGCCGTTCAGAAAGTTCCACCACGGCTTCGTGGCTGAAGCCGGCGAGAATCACGTGCTCCAGCGTTTGGGCCTGCTGTGCGAGCGCCGCGTTGATGCGCGCATTGGCATGGCCGAAGAGATTCACCCACCAGGAGCTGATGGCATCGAGATAGCGCCGGCCCTCGAAATCCTCGAGCCATACCCCCTTACCGCGGCGGATGGGAATCGGCGGCAGCCACTCGTGGTCCTTCATCTGCGTGCAGGGGTGCCAGAGCACAGCGAGGTCGCGGCGGACGAAGTCGGCGTTGGCGGACATGCGATTTTCTGGTGCGGGTGAGGCCGGCATTTTGCGCATTTGGCAAATTCCCGGCAACATGCGGGCATGCGTAATCCCACCGGCAACGCGCCTGTTGGGCCAAGACGGGTGGATCCGCTCGCGGGTCTGATTGAAGGTGCGCGCTTCAGCCCCTCGCCGCATTGCGATGCCCGCCCGCCCGGCACCGCGGTTGACCTGCTCGTGATCCACGGCATCAGCCTGCCGCCCGGCGAATTCGGCGGGCCGTGGATCGAGCACCTGTTCCTTGGGCGCCTGCCCGTGGAGGCGCACCCTTATTTCCGGCAGATCGCCAATCCGCGCGTGGCCTCGCATCTACTCATCCGCCGCGACGGCGAGCTGCGGCAGTTCGTGCCGTTCACGCGCCGTGCCTGGCACGCGGGGGTCTCGGCGTTCGAGGGCCGGGCGGCCTGCAACGATTTTTCCATCGGGATCGAGCTGGAGGGAGCCGACGATGTGGCTTATACCGACAGGCAATATGCCGAACTGGTCCAGGTCAGCCGCGCGCTGATGACGGCCTATCCCGGCATCACACTGGCGCGCATCGTGGGGCATGCGGACATCGCGCCGGGGCGCAAGACCGATCCCGGCCCGGCCTTCGACTGGCTGCGCCTGCGCGCCGAGCTTGCGTAACGGCGGGCGGACGGTTTTACTAATGCCATGAGTTTTCTTGCCTTGCTTGTCAGCCTGCTGCTGGATCTGGCCCTGCGCCATCTCGAGCACCTGCGCGGACCGCGCTGGTTTCACGCGTATTTCGAAAGCCTGGGCTTTCTGACGCAGGCCGCGGATTTCTGGCGCGCGGGCTTCGGCGTGCTGGTGATCGTGCTCGTGCCCACGGTCGTGACCCTGTTCATCGGTCATCTGCTGGATCACATCTGGGGCGGGCTCGGCTTTGCGTTCGCGGTGCTGATCCTGCTGCTGACGCTGGGACCGCAGGATTTGCACGCCCAGGCCGATGAATACATCGCGGCGGTGCGCTCCGGCAACACCCAGCGCGCCGAGGAACTGGCGCGCGCCTTGTTGCGTGCCAAGCCGCCGGCCGAACCGGCCGCCTGTTCGGAGGCCATGACGCACGCGGTGTTTTCCGAAGCCAACGAGCGGCTGTTCGGCATCCTGTTCTGGTTCGCGCTGCTCGGGCCGGCGGGTGCGGTGTTGTATCGCAGCACGGATTTTCTGCGGCGTCTGCCGTCGGCGGAACCGCGCTCCACGGAATTCATCCAGGCGGTGGGGCGCCTGCACGGCGTGCTCGCCTGGATCCCGGCGCATCTCGCGGCGCTGGGTTACGGTCTGGCCGGCAGTTTCGAGGACGCGCTTTCCGAACTCAAGACGTTTTACGCCAACAGCACCATGAGGTTTTACCAGTTGAACGAGGATCTGTTGGCGTGCGCGGGACTCGGTGCGCTGCGCGCCAGCGGCCGGGATGCCGGCACCGAGCGGTTGCGCGCCGCGCTGGTGCTGGTGCGCCGCACGCTCATCATCTGGATGGTGGTGTACGCGCTCCTGACACTCGTCATCTGGGCGTGGTAAAAACCTTCCGCGCGCGAATTGCATCCGTCATACCCGCGAAAGCGGGTATCCGTCTTTGCCTGCTGATGGTTCTGCTGTTGGCATGGCACCCTTTGCTCGTGCACGCTGCCATTACGCTTAGCGGTGCTGACGGTCAATCGCTTACGCTCGCTGCGCCCGCGACACGTGTCGTCAGCCTCGCGCCGGACCTTGTGGAACTTGTTTACGACGCCGGCGCCGGCGCTTCGCTCGTGGGCACGAGCCGTTACAGCGATTATCCGGCGGCGGCCAAGAAACTTCCGCGCATCGGCGATGCCTTCCGCTTCGATCTGGAACGCATCGTTGCGCTCAGGCCCGATCTGATTCTGGCGTGGCAAGGAGGCACACCGGTTTCAGCCATCGAACGCCTGCGTGCACTGAGATTGTCGGTACTTGTCATCGGTACACGCCGACTCGCTGACATTGCGACCAACCTCGAACTCATCGGCAAGGCTACGGGCCATGAACCGGAAGCGCATGCTGCCGCGCAGGCGTTTCTGGCCGGCCTGGGAAAGCTGCGGCAGCAATATGGCGGGCGCAGATCCGTGCGCGTGTTCTACGAGATTTCCGCCGAGCCGCTGTACACCGTCGGAGGAAAACAGATCATCAGCCGCATGCTCGAACTCTGCGGCGGCCGAAATATCTTTGATGATGTGACCGCACCCGCCGCGTCCGTGAGTCTGGAAGCAGTGCTGGCCCGCGATCCCCAGGCCGTCGTCACCGGCGACGATCCCGGCGCCGTCGCGCGCCTCAAGGAATGGCAACGCTGGCCGCAGATAAGCGCAGTGCATACCGGCAACCTGTTTAGCATTTCCGGTGATCTGCTGGTCCGCGCCACACCGCGGATTCTGCAGGGCGGAAAACAGCTATGTGAGGATTTAGAGAAGGTGCGAGAGCGCAACAAGAAGTATCCTGGTAAATCTTATAACCAATGACCGCTAAGGAGTGAAATGGGGTTAGGTTTTGTTTTGTATTGATGCAAGGCAATGATTAGACATTGCCAAATGTATCAATACAAGACCTGACCCCAAGCTTTTGCAGGTAAACCATGGAAAGATGTCTAGAAATTTACGAACGTATTAAAGAGTGCGGGCAGGCTGCAATAGAGGAATTCATTGCAGAACGAAGATCAGAGGATCTATTCTTAGATTTTAAGCGCTCTTTTGATGATGGAAATGGTCGTAGATTATCTAACATTGACAGAAAGAATCTAGCAAAAGCAATTTCAGGCTTTGGAAACTCAGAAGGTGGTGTAATTGTATGGGGCGTTGACTGTTCCCTAGATGTTGATGGCGCGGACGTCGCCCATACTGAGGTCTTCATAAATAACCCAACTAGATTTTCGAGTTTATTGCAGGGCGTAAGTTCGGGTTGCACAGTTCCACCACATTCTGGTGTTGAAAATTGCGTGATTGATGTCGGTGAAAATAGAGGCTTTGTAGTTACGTTGATTCCGAAAAGCAACTCGGCACCACACCAAATGCTTCCAGATAAAAAATATCTTATTCGTGCCGGCTCTGACTTTATTCCAGTACCTCATGATGTTCTAGCTGGTATGTTTGGGAGAAGGCCACAGCCACATGTATTTCATCAATATATTCTCGCAATCCCAGAGCTCAGAGGTATCGAACTATGCATTTCGTTTGGTCTTGCAATTCATAATGAGGGGCCGGGAATTGCTTCCGATATTTTCTGTACATGCCTTATGCAATCATTACCAGGCAATGACTCAAGAATGACATTTCAGATACCTGATCGGGCTAATTGGACAGGTAGCATTGATTTCGGTAGACAGGTTAGCCTTATAAGCGCACCTGGATATCGCTTACCACCAGGAGCGAATGCGCAACCTTTAATAATTAATTTTTCGTTAACTCCACCATTTGAAGGTGTGCTTAAAATATCTGGGACAGTTGGTTCTGGTGAATCTAGAAGATATGAATTCATGATTGAGAGAAATGCTCATGACATACAGCAGCAATATGATTTGTTTGTCCGTAAAACTGCAGATGATTCATTTGCAGAAGGTGAAAAACACGATATTGCTATGGCAATAGTTGGAAATAATGATGTATAGGGAATTGCTCCAGCAGACTACCTACTTGCTGCGCTCGCGGGCGTCAGCTGAGCTTTAACGTTAGTTGGCAAAATGTACTTGTGGTCCAATTGGAAAGACGTTCCCCTTCATAGAGGCCAAATGGCCTTCTTCAAAGGGAAAGACGAAGGTTCGATTCCTTCCTTGTACTTCACAAAATGAAAGCAACTCCTGCTCGCCTTCGTTTCAAAGCACGCCTCGGACAGGCGAACCATTTTCTGGTTACGTCTTTGATTGCCTTGCACACACTGGACAATTCGGAGGTTGAAGCGGCGCCAGAAGTCCTCCGGACCTCGTGGAATCCAAAAAACAAATCTGCATCCGTGATTCGAAGCAGAAATTTTGTCATGAAATCATTTCTTGGTTGGGCTGTCGATTCGATCGATATGTACATCAGCTTGCTGGATAGAAAACCTCGATGTATCGAAAGCACAGAGTTGTCAAAGGGTCTCCAGGAAATTGGTCGGTCAGTTAGTAAACGTTTAGGCTTGGTTAATCAGTACTATGAAGTTAATTCAGAGCTAGTCGCACTTGTTGATGTGCTGATTACTTGGCGAAACAACATATTTCATGAGGCAAACGACAATGCTGTCCAAGAGGTGACGAGGCGAACGCTATTAAATTCCGCTTCCTTCATTGCTGATAAATATCGCGGCTTAATCGTCGATCGCTTGGTCGACAAAGCTGAACGCGGTGCGCCACTAACGTTCAAAGAAACGGCGTCCCTAATAAAAGCAGCCCATGACATTGTTGAAGAGCTTGATACCAAGGTACTTAAACAACTAAATGTAGAGCGGTACTGTGCCGAAGCGGTACAGCTAGCATTGGACGATAAAAAGCGACACTCGAAATTTCGATCAAAATATGCGAGTCTCGACATGTCCCGTAGAAAGAGCTTCGTCACCACCTGGTTGAAGAACGAATATGGCATCACAAATCCGCCAGAAAGCACCTTGGTCGAGGCATCCGATCTGTTGTAAGGCGTGGGCAGAGATGTTACCTAATAACCCGTTGTGGTAGCGTTTGACACGCTGTGCCTTTGCTACAGCAAAGGCACGCATCACCTAAATCGTACCTGAGCTTGTGAGATGGGGTCGAGTCTTGAAATATAAATTATTTAATGTCCTAGTATTGCATTACACAGCTGTTAGCAAGACAGTTAATCAGGAAACCTGATAATTCAAGACCAGACCCCTTGCTAATACTGATAGCGAGGCATTTGACTGGTGAGGAGAAACAGCGCATTCGCGACCTCTCCATGATCCCGAGTTTTCTTGGTGGTTGGGGTTACGGCGGCAACAGCATCATTAAAGGGGGCAGCCTCGATGGCATACGGACGTACGCGAAACTACCTGTTCTACCAAGGCGACCTAGACGCCACGCTACGGGCCCACTTCGCGAAAATTCCAGATCGGGTTGAGGCAATACCCGAGGCTGACCTATTTAACGAAGAAGAGTCGTCTCTGATCGAACTCGTCCGAAACGATTTCGTTATCGTTCCGCTTACTATTGATGAAACAAACCTCTCCATGACGAGAGAGGAAACAAAAGTCGATGTGAGCGGTGACCCTTCTCGGTATTTCTCGATGAATGGCGGCCCGCACTATGTTGCGGGCATCCGGGTTAAGATCTCAGTTCCATTTACTGGTGATCCGATCCTGTGGAAGCTAAAGCCGAGCACGTGGACAAGTGTTCTTCCTTACGGCGACGTCATGTCACGACACGGTCAACGTGACGGCACGTTGGATGTGATCATTGAATACCCAGCGGATATGGGGCCAGAAGAAGCAAAAAAACGCTTCGATGAGAACATGAAGACTATGCGCTTCTACATCGATAACCAAGGCAAACAGGTTGAGGGCGAGAACGCAAGGCTGATCGACACTATTCGGGCAGCAATAGCATCACGCAGGGCCAAACTTCAAAAGCATGGGGCTGGTCTTGAGGCGGCCTTCGGCATCAAAGCCGCAGTCCCGGCGCAGCCGGTTACGACAACGCCCACCGCCGCAGTTCCTGTAGCATCTAAGGCAACTTCCAAGAACAAGGCTCTCCAACACCAATGGGACGTCTTCCTGTCACATGCATCTGAAGACAAGGATGACTTCGCTCGGCCCTTGGCCATTGCCCTCAAGGCGAAAGGCCTTCAGGTCTGGTTTGACGAGTTCACTCTAAGGGTTGGGGACAGCTTGCGTAGATCCATTGATAAGGGTCTAGCCGGCGCTCGTTTTGGAATCGTCCTCATCAGCCCGAAGTTCCTGGAGAAGGAATGGCCTCAGAAAGAGCTTGATGCGTTAATGGACAGAGAGTCGCATGGAGTCAAGGTGATCTTGCCGGTTTGGCACAACGTGGATGCCGCATATGTTCGTAAATTCTCCCCTCTCCTCGCGGATCGTCTCGCATCTTCAACAGCACGAGGACTCGATCACGTCGTATCTGACCTGTGGGCGGCGATCAAGAATGAGTAGCCCATGACAATGACGCCGAACAACGCGTTCCAGCCGACGGTCCTCGCGCCGCGCTCGTCCCGCCGCAGAACGCGGGCGTTAGATCGTTAAACTAATTATTTTTGCGTTCATGTTTCCACTGCACTTCCTGACCCTCATTCTGGCGAGCGATTACTCGCGCCAATACAAACAGTAAATCGGATAGTCGGTTAAGGTATTTGATGCTTTCGGGATTTTGTGGATGCTGCTTGTGTAGTGTCCAGGCACGGCGTTCGGCGCGGCGGCAGACGGTGCGGGCCAAGTGACAGAGGGCGGCGGCACGATTGCCGCCCGGCAGGATGAATTCCTTGAGTGGCGGCAAGTTCTCGTTGAACCGGTCGAGTGTGGATTCGAGACGTTGGATGTGTTCCGCGGCGATGGCGATGTAACCCGGCAGACAGAATTCGCTGCCGAGATCAAACAGTTCGTGTTGAATCGGTTGCAACGCCTCGGTCACATCCTTGGGCAACGATTCGGCGAGCAACAGGCCGAGCGCGCTGTTCAATTCGTCCAGTGTTCCATAGGCTTCAACATGCGCATCGTCTTTCGGCACGCGGGTGCCGTCACCGAGGCCGGTGGTGCCGTCATCGCCGGTACGCGTGTAAATCTTGCTCAGCCGGTGGCCCATGCGATATTTCCAAACGGCGGGAATTCGATTGTATGCCGGTTCCCTGCAATGCGGGCCGCGGTTCGAAGGCCCGCCGGCAGGAAGTTTGGCAGCGGCTTGGGCCGATGCACGCGTCCGGACGGCGACGCCTGACCGACACGATTCAGGTGTCGGATACCGGCGCGACGGTGGATTTGGCTATCGGTACGGAGAATCCATCGGACCAGAACACTTCCCATCCCTGCGTATACAGGTCTGCGGCCAGCCAGGTAAGCCAGGTGTCGCGCGTCCAGGTGAGATTCGGAACTTCCTCGAACAGCAGAAAGTCCGCTTCCGCCAGGCGCTCGCTGGTGACCACCCGCAACAATGCCTGCTTGCGATTCCTGTGGCTGGCGACCAGGCACTCGAAAGCCTCGTGGCTGCGACGTGCAAGAAACGCCGGCCGCGCATCGGTGACGGACAGATCCCGGCCGTGAGCCAGCAATTCCTGGCGTCGGTCCAGGTAGGGCATTACCAGAGTCGGTTGCAGCGCCGCGTCGTTCGCGATCAGGTAGGGCTCGAATTCATTCTTCTGCACGAAATCCACCAGGGCCTGCTGGGCTTTGGCCAGGTTCGGCAGACTGGCGAGCGGAATGTAGCGTGCCGTTATCCGGTGTTCCTCGATCCAGCTTTCGCACAGTACCGGCACCGGATCGTCGTAGGCCTGCAACGCAACGCTGTAGCCCGACGGGCGGCCGCCGCGCTCCGCAGTCTCGTAAAGGTACATCCGCACTGCACCCCCCACCTTGGGCAGGCGTATCACCATGTGACTCAGGCGGGCAATGGCTTGCATGTGCAGGGACTCGTCCGCGGTGCCGGTGGGACGGACGGGATTTTACTGGATTCCCGCATTGGCCGGGACTACTTCAACGCGCCGCGCTCAGGTCTGACAGTGTGGGCAGTAATACGTGGTGCGCTGGCCGGTGACGCGCGCCGCAATGTGATGCCCGCAGCGCCGGCACGCCCGGCCTTTGCGCCCGTACACCCGCAGGTGCTGGCGGAAATAACCGGGGCGACCGTCCTCGCGAGTAAAGTCCCGCAGCGTGGTGCCGCCGGCCCGGATTGCGGCACTCAGAATTTTCCTGATGGCCCCGGCGAGTGCGATGCAGCGCTCGCGGCTGAGGCGGCCCACGCTGCGCTCGGGGTGGATGCGCGCCAGGAACAAGGCTTCGCAGGCGTAGATATTGCCCACGCCCACCACGATGTGGCTGTTCATGATGAAATTCTTGACCGCGAGTCTGCGTTTGCGCGATTTCTCGAACAGGTAGTTGCCGTCAAAGCCGTTAGTGAGCGGTTCCGGGCCGAGCGCGCGCAGCAGCTTGTGACGCGCGGGGTCCTGCGTGGTCCACAGCAGCGCACCGAAGCGGCGCGGGTCGTGCAGGCGCAGCGCGCAGCCGCCTTCGAGCACGATGTCGAGGTGATCGTGTTTGCCGGCTGCGGTATCCGCGGCCAACACCCGCAGGCTGCCGGACATGCCGAGATGCAGAATCGCCGTGCCGGCGGCGGTATGCAGCAACAGGTACTTTCCGCGACGGGTAACGGCCTGGATGCGCTGACCCGGTAGGCTCTCGATCAGCGCGCGCGGCACCGGCCAGCGCAGCCGGCGATTGCGGATTTTGACTTTGGTAACTCTGTGGCCGCGCAGATACGGCTCAATGCCGCGACGCGTTGTTTCGACTTCGGGCAGTTCCGGCATTTGACAGCTACTTGTGTCCTTCGGCTCGGGCGTGGTCAGCCTTGCTCGCAGGTTTGGGTGCCGAAGAAGCGGATTGGAAAGTCAGGAGCGCCGCGCGCTGGGCGCTGGGGAGCTGGTAGGCGATACCCAGATCCGGACGCGCCAACACGAAGAAATTGGGCTCTTGCAGAATGGCAAAGCGCAACGCGGATTTTTCGCCGGCGAGTTCAATTGCGACTTCGCCCGCGGGTTTGCCGGCCTGAGCCTTTTCAACTCCAATGGCCTGGGCGTTCTGCCAGTTGTCCACCAGCGTCTGGATGGCGTCAGCGGAAACCGCTGAATCGGCAGGCGCTAAATGCCATTTGTCACCCTTGAGTGTCAGCGTGGCGTCGGGCAACTGCAGGGCGGTGATTTCGGCTTGCTCAGGCAGCAGGCGCTTGCTCACCCACCAATAGGGGCGGTGAGCGACGCGGTAGAACAACATGCCGCTGACCACATGTACCTGTCCGCCGCTCAGCACATAGCGGTAGTTATTCAACGGTTCGGTGTCGCCAAAATCGAATTCCGTGCCGTTGATCCACAGGCGCACGCGCGCGGGGTCGAGACCGTATTGCGCCAACTTTGCGGGGGCGGCGCTGAAACTGCCCTTGATCTCGGCGGGCAGACTGTCGAGCAGCGACTGCACCAGAAACTCATCGGCTGGCAGCCTGGACGGAGCCGTCATGCTCCATGAGCCGTTTGCGCGCACGAGTTCCACGGTGGCGGTATCCGGCTGGGCAATCCTGATCGAGTTCACATCCTGCTCCTGCAGGCGGGTGAGAACCGGTGCCGGCGCTGGCGTCTTGTGGCCCGGCTTGAAGTACACGAGCGCCGCGAGGATAGCGACGATGATGACCAAGACCAGATTGAGCCACAGACGGGTTTTCATGCGCGGCGGCGGCGTGACCAGATGATCAGCCCGCAGGCGATGAGCGCGAGCGGGATCAGGAACAGGAAACCCAGGCCGATCAGCGATTGGTCGCTTTTCGACAGCGTCAAGGTGCGGTCGGGCGCGGATTGCGGATTGATGTTGATAAAGCTGTCTTCGTGCGCCAGCCAGTTGAGGATATTCAGGCCGAGCGCGAGATTGCCGCCGTTGTTCAAATAGGAATTGGAGAGGAAGTCGCCGTCGCCGGTAACCACCACACGCTGCTCGATGCTCCGCGGCGCGTCGCCTTTGGCCGTGGCCGGTTGCATGATTGCGCGCGTCAGGCTCACACCGATGGTGAGCGGCCCGCGTTGGTCGCCGTGCGTCGGGTCGTACTTCACATCGCCCTCGAGCTTGCCGGTTTCCAGCCAGCTGCGCGGCAGGGTTTGCAGGAAATTCTCCGCTTGCCAGGCGCTGCCCGGAGCGGTGCTGATGGAGGTGGCGCCGGCAAACAGCGTAGCCGTGGTGAAATCACGGGTGATCACAGAAGCGGAGTTGTATTTGGCCACCAGGATCACGGTGGGATTGGTGATGCCGAAGAGCTGCGAGTCGGGGTCCACGATGGTGCCCTTGGCGAACTCGATGCCCAGATCTCGTGCCAGCGGCTCGAGGCCATAGAGCGGACCCGGATCGCCCAGCCACAGCAGGTTGCCGCCGCGTTTCAGGTAGTCACTGATTAAATTGACGCTGCCCGGCAGCAGATTGGCTTGCGGGCCGGCTATTATCAGTACCGCGGTATTGGTAGGGATGCTGGGAGTGGCCGCGAGGTTCAGAGTTTCGAGCTTGAAGCCTTTCTGCTCGAGCTGCGTGCCGAAATCGCCGAGATCGAAGTTGCGCTGGCCGTGCGGATCGCGCTCGCCGTCGCCGCTCAGGAACACCACATATTCATCCGCGCTGCGCGCAATGCCCTCGATGGCGTTGGTCACGGCGGCTTCATTGATCTGCGTGACCTTTTGGGTACGCCCCTGATAGCCAATCACCAGCTCGCCGTCACCGGTAATACCGGCGCTGCGCGCCGCCTGTGGATCGGTTTCCGGATTGATGAAGCTGAGTGAGGTATCGGGCTTGACCTCCTGATAATTGCCGACGAAGCGCCGGATGGCTTCGCGCAGCACCGTGTTGTCGCGCGCATAGGCGGTGAAACTCAATGGGCTTTTGAGCGTGTGCAGCAACTGCACGCTCGCGGGCGAGAGCGAATTGCGGTGCCCGTAGGTCCAGTCGGCGTTGTACGCATAGCGGGTGCTGAGCCAGGCAAGCAGGCCGATGACCGCGAGGAACAGAATCACGAAGCCCCAGTTCTGGGCGCGCAGTTGCAGGCGGGATTTTCGGGTGACGCGCATGCGGCTCAGTGCTGCAGGCGGTAGGCATCCAGGCGGCGGATGCTGAGCACGAGGAACGCCACGATGAACAGCACGTAGTAGATGACGTCGGCGCTGTTGAAGCTGCCGGTGAGCAGCGAGCTGTAGTGATCCACGAGCGACAGGTAATGGAACACCGGACTGTACTCGGCATTGCCGCTGCCGGCCCAGCTGATGATCCACAGCAGCAGCAGCAAGCCGAAGCCCGACACAGCCGCCACCACCGGCTGTTTGGTGAGCGTGGAAATAAACAAGCCGGCGGCCGCGAATGCACCCAGCAGCAGCGCCAGCCCCAGCACGCCGGCAAACAGCTTGCCGTAATCCAGATGTGTGCCGATTGCGAGCGACAACGGCATGAGCGTGATCAGCCCCAGCATGATGAGCAGGAAGATCAGCAATCCCAGATATTTGCCGAGCACGATTTCAGTCATGCTGACCGGCGAGGACAGCAGCAGACTCAGGGTGCCGCTGCGGCGCTCCTCGGCGATCAGGCGCATGCTCATGATCGGCACCACCAGCAGCATAATTACGCTAGCGACACTGAATATGGGCACAGCGATCGCTTGGGTGACACCTGGCGGATTTGCCATGTCTGCAAACGTAGGCGCTACTTGCAGAAATTTAGCGACCTGCACCAAGAACAGATAGGCAACGATGAACTGGATCACTGCCAGCACGCACCAGGCGAGCGGCGAGAGGAACAGGTGCTTGAGTTCGCGCCCGGCGATGGTAAAGATCATCATGCGGCTTGCCCTAGTGCGGCGACTGCGACATTTTCGTCGGCAGCGGTCAGCTCCACGAAAATCTGTTCGAGTGATTTGCGTTCCGGCGTGAGTTCCAGCAGTCCCCAGCCGCGCCGCAGGACTTCGGCGGCCACCGCTTCCGCGGGGCTGGTATCGCCCTGGAACGCAATGCGCAGCTGTCGATCGTCGAGCACTTCCACCCCCGTTACACCACGCACGGCTTTGATGGCCGCGACGTCGGGAGTCTGCCGGCAGACGAGCCGCAGGCTGGCGGCCTGCATGCGCGTTGCGAGTCCGGCGAGCGTGTCATTGAACACCAGCCGGCCCTGGTGAATGATCTGCACGCGGCTGCACACGCTTTGCACTTCGGGCAGGATGTGGGTGGAGAGAATCACACCGTGCTCGCGCCCGAGTTCGGTGATGAGCGCGCGGATCTCGCGGATCTGGATGGGATCCAGGCCGACGGTGGGCTCATCGAGAATCACCACGCGCGGTGCATGGATGATGGCCTGCGCGATGCCGACGCGCTGGCGGAAGCCCTTGGAGAGATTGCCGATGAGTCGCGCGCCCATGTCCTTCAGGCCGCAGCGTTCCTTGGCGGAAGCGCGTGCCGCGGGCACCTGGGCGCGGGCTACGCGATTGAGGCGCGCGCAGTAATCCAGGTATTCGTCCACGGTGAAGTCCGGATAGAGCGGCGGCTGTTCGGGCAGATAACCGATGGCGCTCTTGGCACGCTTGGGCTCATCCAGAATGTCCACGCCGTTGATGAGAATCCGGCCGGCACTGGGCGCCAGGTTGCCGGTCAGCATGTGCATGGTAGTGGTCTTGCCGGCGCCGTTCGGCCCGAGGAACCCGAGGATTTCGCCGGTGTGCAGCTCGAAATTCAGATTCTCGACGGCGCAATGACTGTCGTAATAGCGATACAAATTCTCCACTTTCACGAGTAGATCATTGTTACTCATGGCATAAATCGCGTGATGGATTGCGTGAAAAACACAACAGCAGACGTGGACGAATTGCCTGCGCTGGTCTGCCGACGGCCTGTCGTCGCGCGTAAGCCGGAAAAATTCCCGACCATGGGTGTAGTTTTACGGTGCTGGCGGTGTAATTGCAAGCTGGTGCGGGCGGCCGACATCCGCGTGGACCCCCGTTGCTTATATTATAATGTGCGCACGCAGGCATTTTCTGCTTGTGTCGCGCTGAGGTATCTCCGTTGTTGTCCGCGTTTCTCCTGACTCATGGTCTTCTGGGGTTGCCTATTTGGGCCCTGTTCATCATCGCGCCGGTTTTCATACACCTCACCATCGCGGCGGTCACACTGTTTCTGCACCGCGACCAGACACACCGCGGCCTGGAATTGCACCCCGCGGTCCGACATGTGTTCCGTTTCTGGCTGTGGCTGACCACCGGTATGGTGACCCGCGAATGGGTGGCCGTGCACCGCAAGCATCACGCGCATTGCGAGACTGAGGACGATCCCCACAGCCCGCGGGTCAAAGGCCTGCTCAAGGTACTGCTGGAGGGCGCGGAGTTGTACCGCGCCGAGGCTGGTAATCGCGAAACGGTCGCCAAATACGGCCGCGGTACGGTGGACGACTGGATGGAGCGCCACGTTTACAGCCGGCATGCGGTTTTGGGCGTGAGCCTGATGCTGGTCCTGGATGTACTGTTGCTGGGTTTGCCGGGCATTACCGTGTGGGCGGTACAGATGCTGGCGATTCCGGTGCTGGCCGCAGGCGTGGTCAACGGCGTCGGCCATTATTCAGGTTATCGCAATTTCGAGTGCAAGGACGCGGCCACCAACGTTTTCCCTTGGGGCTTCCTGATCGGCGGCGAAGAACTGCACAACAATCATCACGCCTTTCCGGCATCGGCGAAGTTTTCACAGCGGCCCTGGGAATTCGACCTCGGCTGGACCTACATCCGCCTGCTGGAGAAACTCGGCCTGGCGAAAGTCCGCCGCGTGGCGCCGGAACCCATCATCGTGCCACGGCGCGGACCCGTGGGCATGGATACGGTGCACGCGGTACTGCTGAACCGCATGCACGTGCTGCGGGACTACATCCGCGAAGTCATTCGCCCGGCGCTGGAAACCGAGAAGCAGCAAGCCAGTGGCACCAGCCGCGGTTTGTTTGCGCATGCCCGCCGGCTGTTGAGCCGCGACGAGACGCTGCTCGATGCCCGCGGCCGTACGCGTTTGCAGGAAACCCTGGCGCGCAGTCCGACATTGCGCACCGTGTATGAGTATCGCCGGCGGCTGCAGGCGCTTTGGGAAAACAACACACTCTCAAACGAAAGGTTGTTGCAACAGTTCCGCGATTGGCTTAACCAGGCGGAAGCCGCGCGCATCGTCAGCTTGCGGGAATTTGCCCAACGTTTGCGCGGCTACAGGTTACAGCCGGCCTGAATATATGCATTCGCATCAACAAAAAACCCGCCGCTGGCGGGTTTTTTGTTGGCCACTGATCGTTGCGGCCGGTTTATTGTGGGAGCGGCGGTCCCCGCCGCGATTTCTCTATTTGATCTTCGCCTCTTTGTACGTCACGTGCTTGCGTGCTACCGGATCGAATTTCTTGACTTCCATCTTGTCGGGATGCAGGCGGCGGTTTTTGGTGGTGGTGTAGTAGTGGCCGGTGTCGGCGCTGGAAACCAGTTTGATTTTCTCGCGCATGTCCTGTCGTCCTCAGATTTTCTCGCCGCGCGCGCGCAACTCGGCTACCACCTGTTCGGTGCCGAGCTTGTCTATGGTGCGCATGCCTTTGGTGGAAACACGCAGGGTCACGAAGCGCTTCTCGCTCTCCAGCCAGAATCGGTGACTGTGCAGGTTGGGCAGAAAACGCCGCCGCGTCTTGTTGTTGGCGTGCGAGACGTTGTTTCCGGTGACCGGGCTTTTGCCCGTGACCTGGCAGACCCTGGACATGCTGCGATCCTCGTGAAATGCAGTTTCGCCCATGGGCGAAAGGGGCGGTATTCTAGCAGCCACGCCCGGTTTGGCAAACTTCGACAGTCACAGCAGTCCGCGTTCCGCGAAGGAGGCCGTCTCGCCGTCGCCCACCACGAAATGATCCAGTACGCGCACGTCCACCAAAGCCAGCGATTCCTTGAGGCGCTGGGTCAGTCGCCGGT
>DATEHU010000041.1 GCA_035279405.1 Gammaproteobacteria bacterium | reverse complement strand
TTCCAGGCCGGCCCGCAAATGAGGTAATCGCCAGCCGCGGTTCCGGTGGTGCGCGTGCCGACGTAGGCAAAATTAGTGCCGTCTGACGGATCGGTGAACTGCACGCTGTAGTAACGGCTCGCCATGTCCGGCACGTGCAAGACGAGCGGCCCGTTGGCGAGGTCGAGCAAGCCGCCGATGTAGAGCACATCGTCGGTCCCGGTTGCCAATAAGCTGGCGTTTGACGCCGCGGGCGAAACGCGATTGGGCACCGCATACAGCGTATTGACGGGGATTGGGCCTCCGCCGAGGCCATGCTGAACGACCGCTCTTTTGAAGGCACTGTAGGTGATAGGCGGCCAAGAATAGACGAACACGACCGTGCCAAGTCCCCATACGATGACTGCCACGACGGCGTACGTGATGAACGCGCTTCCCCCGATAGAGAACTGCCTGTAGCCGGCCCATGCGAGGACGACCAGGATGGCGAACGTAATGGGATATGCGTATTTCAGAATGAACCGGTTCATCTCAGTGCACTCTCTTGACTGGCGGCAGATGGTAGTCGCCGTCGAGAACAGCACGGCCGGGCAGATACGCGCGGAGCGTCAGCTTGAAGTTGCCTGCCGGTGCAGGCAGCCAGTTTGACTCGTGTCCAACGGGAGCCGTGTGCTGCAGATAAATGTCGATTGAGCCGTCGGCGTTCGGAATGAGGCCGGAGCGACTGCCAAGGCTGTAGCGATCGATGGGGCTTCGCACCATGAACCCTGCCACATCCGTCATGGTCAGCGACCAGAAGGCATCGTTCGGCGGCAGTTGTCCGACAGGAAAATGCAGGACATACTCGCGCTGGCCGTTCAGCCTTTGCCCCGCACCGTCGACGGTCGTCGTCCAGTACGCCGCTTCTTCCGTCACATTGACGGCGGGCAGGATTTTGGCGCATGCGGCCCGGACGAGGATGCCATTGCCAGGCTGGCCGCATTTCGTGGTGGTCCTCCAACCGTTGACATTCGTGGTAATGGTTTTGAACACAGCGTTCATAACGATGTTTGCGGTGAGAAACGCAAGCACGGCGCCAACAAT
>DATEHU010000040.1 GCA_035279405.1 Gammaproteobacteria bacterium | reverse complement strand
GAGCCTGATCTTCGCCGAATACCTGGCGTTCTTCGTGCCGCTCTCGGTCACGCTCGAGCACGTGATTGCCGCGGTGCTGATCGTGCTGGTGGCAGCGGCGAATTACCGTTCGGTGAAACTCGGCGCGGTGATCCAGAATCTCTCCACCGGCGCCAAAGTGCTGGCGATTCTCGGACTGAGCGCGGCGATCTTTCTCCTGGCACCCGGCGGTGCGCACAATCCGCTGCACGACGCGGTGTTCGGTTCGGCCAAGTGGTCGGGCATCGGCATCGGTCTGGTGGCGGCGCTCTGGGCTTACGACGGCTGGGAAAATCTCACCACGCTTTCCGGCGAAGTGCGCAACCCGCAGCGCAACTTGCCGCTCGCGCTGATCGTCGGCGTACTGGTGGTGCTGGTGGTGTATATCCTGATCAACGCCGCCTATCTGCGCGCGTTGCCGCTGCCGCAGCTCGCGGCGTCGAAATCCATCGCCTCGGATGCGGCCACCGTGGTCATGGGCCGGGCCGGAGCCTCGGTGGTAGGTGCACTGGTCATGCTCTCGGTGTTCGGGACGCTCAACGGCAGCATTCTCTCCAGCCCGCGCGTGTTCTATGCCATGGCCGAGGACGGCCTGTTCTTCCGCACCGTCGGCAAAGTGCACGCGAAATACGAGACGCCCTACGTGGCCATCGCCTTCATCGTGGTGATCGCGGTGATCTACGTGTTGCTGCGCAACTTCATGCAGCTCGCCGAAGCCTATGTGCTCGGCATCTGGCCGTTCCTCGCGCTTGCCGTCGTCGGTCTGTTCATCCTGAGAAAACAACGCCCGGATTTTCCGCGCCCCTACAAAGCCTGGGGTTATCCGGTGATTCCCGCGCTGTTCGTCCTCGGCACCTTCGTGGTGGTGGCGAACTCGCTGTACGCGCAGTTCTGGTCCACGTTCGCCAGCATCCTCATCACGCTCGTGGGCGTGCCGCTGTATTACCTGTGGATATGGTGGCAGCGTCGCTCTCAGCACCGCATCGGCCACGCGCCGTCTGCCTGAGCACGCAGCCCCTTATTGTTCGCCCGCCGCGGCCAGCGTGCACGCGACGGCGGTGAGACCCCGGTAGGCACGGCGGAAGGTCCGGTCCAGGCGCATTACCGCCGGTAGATCCTGCGGCCGTCTCAATAATCCCGTGAGCACGGAGAGATAGGGATGCGACGAGTCCAGCGCGGCCATGACTGAAGGCGGCAGCGCCGCATCCACATCGTCGGCCAGTATCCGGATCACGGCAAACTCCGCGCCGGCCTGAATGGCCACTTCGGCCACGGCCGCCGCCTCCATGTCCACCATGCATGCGCCGCTCTGCGCCGCAAGCGCGCGCTTGGCCGCGTGCGTGGCCGCCGCCTCCGCCACCGTGACCAGGGTACCGGTGCGCATGAGCACCGCGCCCAGCGGCGCGAGCGCCTGCGCGAGCTGCGCATGCCAGGACTTGGAAACCTGAAAACGCCGGCCGTCGGCATGGTTGACGACAATGTCCGGTACCAATACCGCGCCGGGTTTGAGCGCGGCCTCAAGCCCGCCGGCCGTGCCCCAGACAAGCAGCCGACGCATACCGGCCGCGAGCAACTGTTCGGCGGCGCGCCGCGCGCGCGCCGGACCGATGCCGCACATCTGCACCTGCCAGCCGCGCGCCGCGAGCGCAGCGGCGCTGTGCGCTTCACCGGCCAGGGGTGCGAGCACCGCAACGCGCAGAGTGGACGCCACCGGAGTCAAGCGCTCTGCGCTGCGACCAGCTTGCGGTAGCGCGCCAGCGCCCAGAGCGGAAAGTAGGCGCTGTAACCGTGATAGCGCAGATAGAACACGCGCGGAAATCCCGGCGCGTTGAACTGTCCCGTATGCCACAGACCTTCTGCGCCCTGGGTGCGTAACAGCCATTGGATGCCGCGACCCACGGCATCGCTCCCGGCTTCGCCCGCGGCCATGAGCCCGAGCAGCGCCCACGCCGTCTGCTCGGGCGTGGCTAGTCCGTGGCCCGCGAGCGCGGGGTTTTGATAACTGTCATTGGTCTCGCCGAATCCACCGTCGGGCTGCTGCACCGCCTTGAGCCAATCCGCCGCACGGCGCACGCGCTCATCGGCAACAGGCACACCGGCGAGTTCCAACGCTACCAGCACCGACCAGGTGCCATATATATAGTTGGTGCCCCAGCGTCCCCACCAGGAACCATTGGGCTGCTGCGTGTGCGTGAGCCAGCGCAAAGCACGCTCACGCGGCCGTTGACAAGCTTCGCCCAGCAGCGCGAACAAGGCCACGCAGCGGCCGGTCACGTCCTCGGTGGGCGGGTCGAGCAGCGCGCCGTGATCCGCAAACGGAATCTCGTTGAGATAGTGATGCGTGTTGTCGGCATCGAAGCTCGCGAAGCCGCCATCACGCGATTGCATGCCGGCCAACCAGCGCGCGGCGCGCGCGATGCGCCCGCGGTAATCCGCAATGCCGCTGCGCTGCATCGCCCAGGCGACCGCGGCCGTGTCGTCGAGATCCGGGTAATAATCGTTGCGGTATTGGAACGCCCAAGCACCGCTCGCGAGCCGCGGCCGGTAGGCGCGCCAGTCGGCCGGCTCGTCCAGCAGCTGGCGCTCGGCCAGCCAGTCGAGCGCGCGGCGCACGGCGCGCTCCGCGCCGCCGGCTTCCTGCAGTGCAAGCACCGCCAACGCCGTGTCCCACACCGGCGACACGCACGGCTGGCAATAGCTCTGGTCGCCGCGGTCGACCAGCAGCAGTTCCAGGGCGCGTTTCGCGGTTTTGCGCAGTGGATTATCCGCGGCATAGCCGAGCGCGGCGAGCGCCTCGTAGGCGTTGACCATGGCCGGGAAGATCGCCCCCAGGCCTTCTTCACCGTTAAGCCGCGCCAGCATCCAGTCCGCGCAACGCTTGAGGGCGAAGCGGCGCACCCATCCCGGAATCAGCGGTTCGCACAGGCGTGCACCGTGCTCCAGATACAGGAACACGCGGTTCAAGGCGGAGCGTACTGGGAACCAGTGACGTTCCTGCTCCGGAGGCACACTGAACAGTTCCGCCACTCCCAGGCCGCGCGGATTGCGCGCCTGGCAGCGCAGGCTGTAGAGCACCAGCAGCGGCACCATCACGGTGCGCGACCAGTACGACACCTTGAGGAAATGGAACGGGAACCAGCGCGGCAGCAAGATCAATTCGGCGGGCATGTAGGGCACGCCGCGCCACGGGATCTGGCGGAACTGCGCCAGCATGAAGCGCGTAAACACATTGGCGCGCGCCGCACCGCCAAGTTTGAGAATCGCCTCGCGCGCGCGCCGCAGATGCCCGGCTTCGGGCGCGTCGCCCGCGAGCTTGAGCGCGTAATAGCATTTCACACTGCAGGAAATGTCCGGTGCCCCGCCGGGATACAACGGCCAGCCGCCGTCCGTCCGCTGATGGGCACGCAGATAGCGCGCCAGGCGTTCTTGCAGGCCGTCATCCACTTCGTCCATGTAATGCATCATCAGCACGTATTCGGCGGGTATGGTGCAGTCGGCCTCGAACTCGAAACACCAGTGCCCGTTGTTGTGCTGGCGCTCAAGCAAGCCTTGACGTGCACGCGTCAGGGCCGCGTCCAGCACCGGGTCCGCCGCCGGTACAACGCGCGCCGCCGCGCCGTTGGCGCTCATCGCAGCGCCTCGGCTTCGGAATCCACGCCCGGCTCGGCCGCCACCGGCGTGAAGTCGCCGCTCGCAGGCGGCGGCAGGCGGTGCGCGAGCAGCGCGAAGCTCGTCCTGAGCAGCGCATCGAAACCCGCGGTCAGCTTGCACCAGGCGACCGTGCGGTACACGCTGCGCCGCGTGATCTTCACTTCGGCGCCACGCGCGAATCCCGGATGCGCCAGCAGCTTGCGCTGCGTGAGCAGCGCCATGAACAGCGCCCACAGGCAGAAGTTGCGCAACCCGGTTTCGCGTGGCGGCAACAGCAGCGTATAGCGCAGTGCGTTTTCCGCGTGCGCGTGCGCGAGCCCCAGCAAGCGCCGGCAGCCGCGCGCGAAACGCGCGTCGCCAGGCTGCGCCGCGGCGAGTTCCAGACCCTCGGCCAGGAACACGTCGCGCGGCAGCCAGCAGGCGCCCTGCGCGCGGTCCTCCCAGAAATCCTTGAGGATGTTGGTCATCTGCAGGCACTGGCCGAAGGACACCGCGAGGCGCAGCATCTCCGCGCGCCGCGGCGCAAGTTCCGGTAGATAGCCGATGAACAGGCGCGTGAGCATCTCGCCCACGCAGCCCGCCACCACGTAACAGTAATGCGCATGCGCGGCGAGATCCGCCAGGCCCGCGGTGCTTTTGCCGCGCTGAAATACCGCCATGCCGCGGCCCATGACCGCAACGCATTCGGCCAGGGCGGCGCGCTGCTCGGCATGGAAGCCCGCGGTGATGGCCAGCACGCGCGGAGTTTCCGCGATCAAACGGCGTTCATCGTCGCTCGCTTGCGCGGTGAGCCGCGCACCGAAATCGCGTGCAAAGGCCGCGGCATCGCCGTGGCCTTCGACCGCGGCGATGAAGCGCTCATAGAGCGCCGCCTGCGCCACTGGATCGAGCGCGGTGTGATCCTCAATGGTGTCGGTGATGCGGCACAACAGGTAGGCATTGCCGATGACCGGCTCGAGTTTCGGCGGCAACACCGGGATGGTGAGCGCGAAGGTGCGCGACACGCCATGCAGCAGCGCGCGTTGCAGCGCGAGGTCGTCCGGCGTACTCATCGTGGCGAGGTGCCGCTCTGGGCCTGCGACAGCTTCCCGTGACCCGGCCGCGGTTGAAAGTCACCGTGTTCCGCATACCAGGCGAGCGCATCGCGGAACGCGGCGGCGGCCGGTCGATGGCTGTAATCCAGCTCGCGCTCGGCGCGCGCCGAACTGTAATACATCGGGTAGCGCGCCATGTGCAGCTCATCGCGCGTGAGGCGTGGCGTGCTCGCGGTGATCCGCGCCACGATTTCCGCGAGTCCGGCGAGCGGCATGAGCAGTCCGGGCGCGAGCTTGATGAGCGGCGCACGCACGCCGGCAAGCTGCGCGAGCGCGGTGAATATATCCCTGAGCGACAGATTTTCTCCGCCCAGGATGTAGCGTCGCCCGGCCTGGCCGCGTTGATACGCGTACAGATGGCCGAGCGCCACGTCGTCCACGTGCACGATGTTCAAGCCGGTGTCGAGATACGCCGGCATGCGCCCGCGTGCCGCTTCCAGCACCATGCGCCCGGTGGGCGTGGGCTTGAGGTCGCGCGGTCCCACCGGCGCCGAGGGATTGACGATCACCGCGGGCAGACCCGACTCCGCCGCGAGTCGCGACACCTCCGCTTCGGCCAGGAATTTGGAGCGCTTGTAATGGCCGATCATGTCGGCGAGCGTCGCGGGCGTGTCCTCGTCGGCGGGCGCTGCGTCCGCGCGGTGGCCGAGCGCAGCCACGCTTGAGGTGTAAACCACGCGGCGCACGCCGTGCATCAGCGCCGCCTGCATGAGCGCACGCGTGCCGTCCACGTTCACGCGGTAAAGCGACGCGGGATCGGTCACGAACAGGCGGTAATCGGCTGCGACGTGCACCAGGCCTGCACAGCCCGCGAGCGCCGGACTCAAAGTCTGCGGCACATTCAGATCGGCATCCGCGATTTCAACGTCCAGTCCGGCGAGCAGCGCACGTGGCGATGAGTTGCGTACCAGCACACGCACTGCGTAGCCCGCATTGAGAAACGCGCGCGTGACCGCGGATCCGACAAAGCCGGTAGCGCCGGTAATCGCCACACGTTCAGGCATTTAGCGCTCCTTGGCCACGCAACGGGCGCTACAGTTTAACGCGCGTCGTGATGCCGGTGTTATACTTCGTGCACGTGTCGGTGTCTGCGGCGCTGATCCGTCAGACATTTTCGACAGCGCGGAGAACCAGCCCATGCAAGTACTACTCGCCCAGCCCCGTGGCTTCTGTGCCGGGGTGACGCGTGCCATTGACGTGGTCGAGCAGGCGCTCAAGATATTCGGCCCGCCGGTATATGTACTGCATGAGATCGTGCACAACCAGCACGTGGTCAACGACTTGCGCGGCAAGGGCGCGATCTTTACCGAGAACCTCGCGGACGTGCCCAAGGGTGCGGTCACGATCTTCAGCGCGCACGGCGTTTCCGACCGGCGCGTGCAGGAAGCGCGCGAGCGCGGCCTGAAAGTGATCGATGCCACCTGCCCGCTGGTAGCCAAGGTGCACGTACAGGCGCAGAAATACGAGCAGTCCGGTTACGAACTCATCATCGTCGGCCATCCGGGACATCCGGAAGTCGAGGGCACGCGCGGCCGGATCAGCGGCCCGGTGCATGTGATCTCCGAACCCGAGGAAGTCGCGGCGCTCAAGGTGCGCGATCCCGAACACGTCGCCTACGTCACGCAGACCACGCTCTCGGTGGACGACACGCTGCGCGTCATCACCGCGCTCAAGCAGCGTTTTCCTGGCATCCGCGGTCCGGAGACCAAGGATATCTGCTATGCGACCCAAAACCGCCAGAACGCAGTGCGCGAACTCGCCAAGAACGCCGATGTGATCGTGGTGGTGGGTGCGCGCAACAGCTCGAACTCCAACCGGTTGCGCGAGGTCGGCGAACAGGCCGGCCTGCGCTCCTACCTGGTGCAGGATGCCAAGGAACTGGAGCGTGCCTGGTTCAAAGCCGATGATCGCGTGGGCGTCACGGCCGGCGCCTCGACGCCTGAAGCACTGGTCAGTGAAGTGTTGGCAACACTCGCCGCCTGGGGCCACGCCGAGGTACGCAAGATGGAAGGGCCGGCGGAGCGCGTGAAATTCCTGCCCCCACAGGAACTGAGCAACCACAAAATAAAAGCCAGAGGCTGATTACCATGTCCATTCCCGTACGCCAGCAACTCAAGGTCGCGTCCTACATCATCAACCGGAAGCTGCACGGCGTAAAACGTTACCCGCTGACGCTCATGCTGGAGCCGCTGTTCCAGTGCAACCTCGAATGCCCCGGCTGCGGCAAGATCGACTACGAATCGCACATCCTCAAGCAACGCCTGTCGGTCGAGGAATGCATGCACGCGGTGGACGAGTGCGGTGCGCCCATGGTGTCGCTGGCCGGCGGCGAGCCGCTGATTCACAAGGACATCCAGGAGATCGTCGCGGGCTTCATCGCGCGCGGCAAGTACGTGTACCTCTGCACCAACGCGATCCTGCTGGAAAAGAAACTCGACCTGTTCACGCCGTCCCCGCAACTCACGTTCTCGGTGCATCTCGACGGCCTGCGCGCACGCCACGACGAAAGCGTAGCGCGCGCGGGTGTGTTCGACGTCGCCACCTCCGCCATTCGCGCAGCCAAGCGCCGCGGTTTCCGCGTCAACATCAACACCACGCTGTTCACCACTGCCAAACCCGACGAAGTGGCGGAATTCTTCAGCTTTGCCACCGAAGATCTCAAGGTCGACGGCATCACCTTCTCGCCGGGCTTCGCCTACGAGCACGCGCCGCGCCAGGACGTGTTCATGGGCCGGCGCCAGTCCAAGGAATTGATGCGCAAGATCTTCACCAACCGGAAGCAGAACCGCCGCAAGTGGGCACTGTCGCAATCCAGCCTGTTCATCGACTTCGTGTGCGGCAACCAGGGCTACCAGTGCAGCGCGTGGAGCATGCCGTGCCGCAACGTGTTCGGCTGGCAGAAGCCCTGCTACCTGCTGGTGGACGAAGGCTACGTGCCGACCTTCAAGGATTTGATCGACAACACCGACTGGGATCATTACGGCGTCGGGCGCAATCCCAAATGCGCCAACTGCATGGCGCACTGCGGCTTCGAAGGCACCGCCGCCGACGATGCGTTCCTGCATCCGCTGAAGGCCCTGTGGGTGCGCATGCGCGGACCGAAACTCACCGGGCCGTTTGCCCCGGATCCGCCCATGCAATATCCGCCGGTCCCGCCGCGGGCTCCGGCGCGCGCACCGCAACCCGCCTCGCAGACGCAACACTGATTAGCGCGCGTCGCGCGCCGCCTGAATGCCGCGCGTGCTGATTCTTGCCGCCCTGTCACTGCTGCTGTGGATACTGCTATGGCTTGCGCCGTGGCAGCCATGGCGCTGCCGCGAACGGCTGGAACCCGAGCCGGGTGCGGTTCCCCTGCATCCCGATTTCAGCGTGCTGATTCCGGCACGCAATGAAGCCGACACCATCGGACGGGCGCTGGCCGCGCTGCGCGACACCGCGCCCGACGCGCAAGTAATATTGATAGACGACGAATCGAGCGACGCTACCGCGGAGCTGGCGCGTGCCGCCGGCCTGCGCAATCTCACACTCGTGCCGGGCAGTCCGCCGCCGGCCGGCTGGACGGGGAAGCTCTGGGCGCTGGAACAGGGTCTCGCCGAGGTCAGGACCGCGCGCGTGCTGCTGCTGGATGCCGACATCGAGCTCGCGCCCGGCATGCTCGCCGCGCTGCAGCGCAAGGCGGACGAGGGTTACGCCCTGGTCTCGGTGCTCGCGGCGCCGCGTTTTGAGGGCGCGGCCGCACGCTGGCTGTTGCCGGCCTTCGTGTATTTCTTCAAGCTGCTGTATCCGTTCGCGCTTGCCAACCGTCGCGGCAGTCGCGTGGCCGCGGCCGCGGGCGGCGTGATTTTAATAAACCGCCAGGTGCTGCTGGATGCCGGCGGTTTCACCGCCTGGCGCGATGCCATCATCGATGACTGCACGCTCGCGGCGCACGTCAAACGCGCCGGCCAGCGCTGTTATCTCGGCCTGACGCACGGCGCGCGCAGCCTGCGGCAACAGGACCTGGCCGGGATCGTCGGCATGATTGCGCGCAGCGCCTATGTGCAGTTGCACGAATCGCCATGGCTGCTGCTCGGCACCACCGCCGGCATGCTGCTGGTATTCTGGGTACCGCCGGCGGGATTGGCATTTGCTGGCGTGACGCGCTGGCTGGGGCTGGCGGCGCTGCTGTTGATGTTGTTCAGTTATCTGCCGACTCTCTTATATTATCGGCGCAACCCACTAGCCGCCGTGGGCCTGCCGCTGACGGCCACGGTGTTTCTCGCTGCCACCTGGTATTCGGCGTTGCGCGCCTGGCTGGGCACGCGCAGCGTGTGGAAGCAGCGCCGTTATCCGCGCCGCGCCAACTGAGCGCGCGTCCAAGATCCGAAAGCTCGAGGGAAAACTCAGCATGACGTTCCGCGGGGTCCCCGACGCCGAACAACATCGCCACCCCTGGCTCGCTTGGCTGTTCCAATGCGGTTTCGATTTCACGGTCATCAGCACGTATCACCGCGAGGTGCAGCTCCCGCCGGACTTTCGCCTGCCACCCGGGACCGTGGTGATTTCCAACCACCAGCGCGACGCCGATGCGCCCATCGTCGGCACCGGGCTGTGCCAGCGCCGCGGCCTGCGTTTCACCCGGCCGTTGACGCACTTCGCGGCGCGCGAGGATTTGTTTCGCTGCGGCTTTCTCTCCGAGTACATATCCGGCTGGCCGCCGCCGCTGCCGCAACTGCTCGGCCGGATTCCATTGCGCGGGTTCTTCGCAATCCTGCGCACCGAGCCGATACGCCGGGTACGCGAGTTCAGTGCGGCGGAAACCCTGGAAGCGGCGGTCGCGGCCGGCCTCGGTGATTGCGATCCCGCTGCGGTGCTGAACGCGCGCGGCCAGCGAGAATTCAGCGCCGCGAGCGGTGCGCTTCCCGCACGGCTTTCCGACCTCCGGCCGCCGACGCGGCCCGTACTTTGGGGCCTGCGACGCCTGCGACGCAGTGCACTGCAAGAACTCGCGCCCGAGTTCCACTCCACGATCGCGGCACAGTTGCGCGGGTTTGCCGCGCGGCTCGATGCCGGATACCGGCTGTATTTTTCACCCGAAGGCGTGATCTCCGCGGATGGCCGTTTCGGCCGCGTGCGCGCAGGTCTGCGTCTGCTTTGCGGACTCACCACGGTGCCGCCGCGGCTGTTACCCGTGGCGCTCAGCTATGATGGGCTCGGCCCGGGCAAGTTGAGAGTGATCATGCAGGTCGGTGAATTGCAGAATGCTCCGGATACTACGCACAACGCCGCATTTTCGGTGGCGGTGCGCTCCGCCATCCTGGATCTGCTGAACGTGAACCCCAGCCATCTGCTCGCGGCTTATCTGACGGCCGGACCGGAGAGTTTCAGTACCCGGGAGTTCTGCGACTGGTGGCAGCGTGCGCTCGCGGTGCTCGGCCGCCTTGGACTGAAAATCGATCCGCTGCTTGCCGGCAGCACAAGCGAAACACTCGCGCAACAACGCCTGCACTGGCTGCGACGACAGCGCCTCGTACGGCTCGAAGGCGGACGCTGGCAAAACCTGTGGCCGCGCAATTCGCGCGCCGGCTGGCGGACTCCCGCGCAACGCGTGGCGTACTTTGCCAACGGCTTCAGTGATTTGCTGCCTGGTTTCGCCGCCCGGCTTTGGCCATGAACCTGCACCCCTGGCTGCGTCGCGCGGCCCAACCGGCGTTCATCCTGCCCGTACTTCTGGCCGCAGCGCTGCTGATCTTCGCCTTCAAACTCGGCAACCTCGGCGAGGTGGTGGAGCGCGTCAAGCTGATTCCGTTGAGCGTGTTGCTGGCTGCGCTGGGCTTCGCCTTCGTGTATGTCGCGCTCAAGGCCCTGCAACTGCACCTGCTGCTCGCCAATCTGGCGGTGCGCCCGGGCTTCGGGCCGTTCGCACTGGCGTTCTCGGTGGGTGAACTCACACTCACCCTGCCGTTCGGCCTGTTCGCCCAGAACTGGATTCTGTCCGCCTCGGCGCGCATCCGCATCGGGCGCAGCGCCGCCGCCACGGTGGTGATGCTGCTCACCGAGATTGCGGTGGTACTGCTGCTGCTCGCGGTCATCGGCGTGCGCGGCTGGCCGCAACTGCGCCTGGCGGTGATCCTGGCGCTGATCGTGTTCGCGCTAGTGCTCGGCGTGTTCGTGCTGTACGTGCATCACGCGCATCGCCACCTGCAGCGCATCACGCATCCGTTGCTGCGCCGCATGTTGCAGGAAAGCGTGGAACTGCTCTTCGGCCTGCGCCGCCTGTCAAACCCGCGGATTCTTGCCGGCAACCTGCTGATCGCCGCCATTTACCTGTTTGCACTGCTGGCGGCGTTCTTTTTCGTGGCGCGCGGCATGGGCCTGCCCGCGCTCGGTTTCGTGACCGCCGCCAGCATTTACGGATTCGCGCTGGCCAGCGTGCTGCTCGGCGCCGGCCTGTTCACCCAGATCGGCACCGTGGAGGTGCTGGGCATGCTGGCCGCGCACGAGTGGGGCATCAACTACACCGACGGCTTGGCCATGATGCTGGGCTTTCGCCTGGTGTGGACCGGAGCCATGTGGCTGATCAATCTGCCGGTGGTGCTGGTGTTGTGGCGCAGCATCCGTCCGACCGGCGCCACCCGCATCGCCTGAGGTTGTTATCCAATAATCTGCAGAAACCGTTCCACGGTGTGCTGCGTGTCGATGCGCGGCAAGCCGCTCGCGGCCGTTGCACGCGGCAGATCGCGCACGATGTCGAGCTTTTTCTGCGTGGTGGAATACACGTGGCCGCGCCGGTGATGGAAGCGCGCCAGGTACTCCTGCTCACTCTGCCCGGGCGTGGGCACGAATAACGCACGCTTGCCGAGTTCGGCCAGTTCCATGAGCGTGGTGTAACCGGAGCGCGTGATGACCACGCGCGCGCGATTCAGCATCTCCGCCTGGCGCGCGCGATCCAGATAACCATAAACCGTGGTCGCGCCTATTTGGCGTACTTCATCCATGCGCGCGGGGTCGCCCAGCGTTACCACGATACGTCCCTCAAGGCGCGGCACGGCCGCCAGCACGCGCTCGGCGAACAGGCTGCGCTGCGGCTCGATGCCGGACACCGAGAAGAAATAATCCAGGTCCTCGGCAAATTCCGGGCGGCGTACGTCGGACAGTGGCCCGATGTAGGCGAGGCGGTCCGTGCCCCAGTTGAAATACGGATAGTGGCCGAGGTCGCCCGACAGCCCGCCGTCCGCTTCCACATCCGGAATCAGGACTTTGGTAAACCCGCGCAGCAGCCGGTGCTGGCTCCATTCGACGAGATGCTCCATCCAGCGGATGCGACCGGGGATAATCTGGTGAATGGAATGGAAAATCACGTAGCTTGGCACCGCGCGTGACCACACGCCGATGCGGCTGTCGGAGACCACGCAATCGAAATGCCGCTCTTTGACCAGCCGTTCGGTCACGCGCTGCTCGCGCCGGTAACCCGCGACCACCCAGGGCATGGACAGGCTCATGCGTATGTAGAACACCGCCGGATAGCGGCTGAAGGGCGCGGGCGTATCGCGGAATGGAAAATACTCGACCCGGTCGCCCAGTTCCGCTTGCAGCAACTGCATGCCCGCACCCGGCTGCATAAGTATGGTGACCTGATCGCCGCGCGCGACCAGCGCGCGAATCAGCACCAGGCTGCGCGTCGCGTGGCCCAGTCCCCAGTGATACACGCCGTAGAGTACGCGCCGCGCCATGAGTTGTGCTTGGAAAAGGCGCATTGTACCAGCCGCAGCTGGCTGACCGGCCGCGTTGCCGGCTGTCCCCATACCCGGTTCATAATCAACGCGATCATGAACCGGGGACGGCAAGGTTATTTATGCGTGGCTTTCCAATCCCGCAGTGCCGCGAGCGTGTTGGCGACGTGCTGGTCGGGATTGAGGTTGGTGTAGGTGTAGATGATGGTGCCGTCCGGCACGATCACGTACGAGGTGCGGTTGGCGTACTCGGAATCCTGCGGCAGCACCGCATCATAGGCGCGCATGATCCTGT
Source organism: Gammaproteobacteria bacterium (assembly GCA_035279405.1). Lineage (NCBI taxonomy): Bacteria > Pseudomonadati > Pseudomonadota > Gammaproteobacteria > Gammaproteobacteria bacterium. The sequence continues at coordinate 137,826 of DATEHU010000040.1, read as the reverse complement.
GGTCGGTGTCGGCGGCCACGGGAAACTTGCTGCGGCACGCGCTCACCGAGAACTTCTGCAGCACCGCCACCTGGTCGTGCGACACGCCGATGACCGTGGCATCCAGCGCCTGGTATTTGCCGATGGCCGCGGCGAAGTCGTGCGCCTCGATGGTGCAGCCTTTGGTGAAAGCCGCCGGATAGAAATACAGCACCACCGGGCCTTTCTTCAGGGCGTTCGCCAGCGAGAAGCTGTACACCTTGCCGCCCAGCGTGGCTTCGGCGGTGAACTGTGGCGCTCTCGAGCCCACCGGCAGGCTGGCAAACGCGGGGGCGGCGGCCGCACCGGTCAGGACGGCGATGACTAACAGACGTTTCATGTTTGAACTCCTGGTTAATGATTAACGCTCAGCTTGGAAAAGCAATCGCCAGTTTCCCGCGCAACGGTTCGTTCAGAGCCGCGCGGCGCCCTGGCAGCGCCGCGTTTTGCAATCACGGGCATTTCAATCTTTCGAGTAAATCCAGATCTTGCCGCTGGCATCGAACGCATACACGACCAGCGGACCGGTCTTCTCGCCATTCATTCCGGGCGCGCCGGCGGGCATACCCGGCAGAATGATCCCGACAATGTGCGGCCGCTGGGCAGCCGGCGGCTTGGCGCCGGCCGGTCTCAACATGACGGAAAACTTCACGTCCACTTCATTCCCCACCCAGCGGGTGTCCTGCCACTGGCCGAGGCCGATGTGGTAATCGAGGCGCTCGAAGTCGAGCGTGCCTTGCAGGCGTGCGCCGCCACCCGCGCTGGGCGTAATGGTGAACGGCACGGAAATCTCGCGTGTGACATCGCGCAGCGTGAGCTTGCCGGTCACCTGGTAGTGGCCCGCATCCAGGGTCTTGACCGATTCGCTCACGAAAATCGCCTGCGGCCAGCGCGTCACGTCGAAGAAATCCGCTCCGCGCAGCGCGTCGTCCAACTCCGGCAAACCGGTGTCCACCGAGGCCGCCTGCACCTGCACGCGGATAAGTCCGGGGTCTCCGGCGTTCGGCGTGAGACACACCAGCCCGCTGAATTGCGTGAACTGGCCCTGAAACGGCGCGCCTGCCTGGGTGGTGTTGAACACGATGCTGTTCGCGGCCGGCACCGGCGCCCAACAGACCGCAGCGCCCAGTGACGGAGCGCCGATGAGAGCGCTGCCCAGCAACAGGCTAGCGGCCACACGTGTCACGCGGATTCCTGTTTGCGGTTGCGGATCTGGCTGAACGGCAGCATGCGCAGCAGCACGGCATCCTTGAGGAGAAAGTGGTGCCACAGCGCCGCCAGCACGTGCAGCGTGACGGTCGCGAGCAGCAGCCAGGCCATGCTTTCGTGCGTCAGGAGCAGCGCCTGCGCCAGTTGCTTGTCCGGGCCGATCAGGTTCGGCAGGGGAAACAACCGGAACCACGCGACCGTGAGATGCGAAGCCGATGAATACAGCCAGCCAACCGGCGGCATGGCGAGCAGCAGCGCGTACAGCAAGCCGTGCGACACACGCGCCGCGGTGTCGAACAGCGGATGCGGAGCCGGCGGCAGCGGCGGCGGTCTGGAATAAAGCCGCCACGCGAGCCGTAATACCACGAGCACGAAGATAGTGATGCCGATCGACTTGTGGCGCGCGAGCAGCACCAGCCGCTCGAGACTGATCGGCAAGCCATGCGCCGTGAAGCCGAGCACGAATTGCGCGATTACCAGCACCACGATCACCCAGTGAAACGCCTGAGCGATCAGACCGTAGCGCTCGCGGGTGTTGCGCAGCGGAACCAATGTGTTCTCCGTCCGGTCCATAAACACCTGAATTATGCACTTGCGTTATCCGTCCAATCAGTCAAAGCTCGTATTTGCACTTTGTTCGGGAGACCATCTGATGGGTTTACATTTCCTGCCCGCAGCCTGTGTCCGAGTCGGTCGCGTCGCGGCCTTGAGCCTGCTGTTTGCGGGTGCGGTGCTGCTCGCCGCGTGCCAGACCGCGCCGGTCATGAAGCCGCCGCCGGTTCTGGCGCCGCTGTCGCCGCTCACCACGCAGAACACCGCGCATTACTCCATCCAGCCCGCACTTTCAGACGTGCGCTTCCTGGTGTATCGCGCCGGCCCGCTCGCAGGCTTTGGCCACAACCACGTGATCCAGGCGGCGCACATTCAGGGCGACATCTACCTCGGCGCCGATCTGCAGCGCTCCGGCTTCACGCTCAACCTGCCGGTCAAGGACTTGCAGGTGGACGCACCGCAAGCACGCGCAGTCGAAGGCCCGGATTTCGCCACCCAGCCCTCGGCGCCCGCCGTCCAGGGCACATACACAAACATGCTCGGCGCCGGCGAACTTGACGCCGCCACGTATCCCGACATCCGTATCCGTTCCGTGGGCTTCACGGGCCCCGAGTGGGGACCGGACGCCACGGTGCGCATCGAACTGCACGGCGTGGCGCGCGAGCTGACCGTACCCATCGCCCTCGAGCAGCGCGGCGAATTTCTGATCGCCACCGGCGCGTTTGAAATCCGCCAGAGCGATTTCGGCATCCGTCCGTTCAGCATCCTGGGCGGCGGCCTGCAGGTCGCCGACAGCGTGAAAGTGCGCTTCCATCTGGTGGCGCAGAAAGACTGACCACCGGGAGTGCAATGCGTGGATATTAACGATACCGAACGTGGCGTTCGGCCAAAATGCGCCGAATGCGGATGTATTGCCAGCGGATCCGACTGACGGCGCGGTGAAAATACCGCCGCACGCGTCGGACTACGCCGCAAATGCGGATTGCACAAACATGCGGGAAGCGTCATGCTGAATGTACATGGGACCGCGCCGCGCGGTACTGAGCGAGGCTCTCGGGTGATAAAAGTCCTGGTTGTGGATGACGAGCCGCTCGCCAGGAAACGGCTCACCAGCCTGATCGCACGTGAAGCGGATCTCGCGCTGGTAGGCGAAAGCGGCGATGGTGTGGACGCGCGCGCCAAGATCGAGGCGCTCGCTCCGGAGCTCGTGTTTCTCGACATCAAGATGCCGGGCATGTCGGGGCTGGAACTGGGCCGCGCGCTGTACCGCGACAAGCCGCCCTACATCATCTTTACTACCGCCTATACGCAGTACGCCGTGGACGCCTTTGCGGTGGACGCGGTGGATTACCTGCTCAAGCCCTTCGACCGCGAGCGCTTTGCCCAGGCCCTGGCAAAGGTCCGCGAGCGCCTGTGCAACCCCCTGCCCATCGAACGCGATACCGGCCTGGACGCGCTCCTCGGGCAGCTGAGCACGCTCACCGCGGGACTGGCCGGGGGCGGTGCCGACCGGCTCGCGATCAAGGACGGCACGCGCTTCAAGTTCCTGGAACTTGGCGAGATCACCCACGTGCAGGCCGACGGCGACTACCTGCACGTGCACACCGCGAATGGCGAGCGCTCCATGATCCGCGAGCGCATGCAGGAAATCGAACGGCGCTTGGCGGGCGGCATGTTCGTGCGCATCAGCCGCTCCGTGATGCTCAACCTCAATCACGTGAAGGAGATGAAGCCGCGGCAGCGCGGCGATTACGAGTTCACGCTCAAAAGCGGCCAGCAATTCGCCTCCGGCACCACCTACCGCGAAACCGTCCGCAACCTGATCGCCAAACTGCGCCGCGGCCACTGAGGACTCGGCGACTCGCCGTCCGCCTGCACTACGAAAAATTTCCGAGCCCGCGTACATTGATCTGCGCGCCCGGTACATTCGCCGCATGGCGCAACGCATCCATCGCATTTTGTACTGCCGCGCCAAGTGCAGTGCTGTAATCCCCGGCACCCAATCATCTCCAGCCGGAGGAATTTGTCATGCACAGTCGATCATTGCGTACCAGCGGCGTGGCGCTGGCTTTAGCCTCAGTACTCGCGCTCACCGCTTGCGGTGGAGTCGGCGGATACGGAGGCGGTGGCGGCTCTGCGCCGGCCGGCACGATTACCACCATCAACCTGACGCCGGCCACCGCGACGATCGCGGTGAACGGCACCCAGCAGTTCACCGCGGTTGGCAAGGATTCCGGTGGCAACACCGTGAACGGCGCGACCTTCACCTGGTCGTCTTCCAATCCCGCCGTGGCCACGATCAGTAGTTCCGGCCTGGCGACCGGCGTGACCGCCGGCACCACAACGATCACGGCCTCGATCAGCTATGCCGGTGGGATTTACGGCATGGGTGTGACCTACACCAGCAATCCCGCTACCTTGACGGTCACCGCCAGCGGCATGGCGGTGGGCACCATGGCGGTCGGTCGCGCTGTGCCGGGCGCCGTGGTCAGCCTGAAAGACAGCCAAGGCCAGCCGGTGGTCGCGATGACCGACGGCAACGGCCGATTCCAGCTTGCCACCAGCGGTCTGGTTGCCGGTTTCCTGCTCAAGGGTGAGGACAACCAGGGTCACGTGCTGTTCAGCTTTGCCGCCAACCCCGGCAACATCAACATCACGCCGCTGACCGACCTCATGGTGCGCATCTGGTTCCAGGCGCATGGCACCACCGCCGAAGCGGCGTTTGCCAATCCGGCCGCACATCCGGTGCCGCAAGCTGCGCAGTTGGCAGTGCTCAATCAGGCGATCGTGGGTTTGATGGCCAGCGCTCTCGGTAGTCAGGGCCTGGATCCCGCCCAATTTAACCTGATTGCAACGCCTTTCAACACCAACGGTGCGGGATTTGACCATGTGCTCGACAGGATTGCCGTTGTACAGAGCAGCGGCCAATTCCTGCTGCGCGATTCGCTCGGCAGCCGCGCGACGACGATCGCGGTTGATGCGGTGCATCACACGGTGGCGTTCAACACCGTGGCCATGGACGGACAGTCGACTGCGTCGCACTCCAGCCTCGTGCTGCCATGACGGCGGCCGGCAACTCATCCAGCAGGCTGTTGAAAAACAGCCTGCTGGGCGCCACAGGGATGTGCCGCAGCGAAAATCATTCGCATAAGTGCTTTTTGATTTTCGGAGCGAGCCGCGGGCGTGTACCGCGGCGGAGCGAGTTGAAAAAGGCCATGGATGGCGTTTTTCAACTACCTGCCAGACTTGCCACGTGTTGAGACGTGATAACACGCGATGCCACCGGCGGCTTCTGCCGCCGGTGGTTTTTGCGCTGAGTGTGATGCTCGCGATGCCCGCCGCGGTTGCGGCACACTTCGATACGCTGCAAGTCACACTACAGGGCGACAGCTACCAGATCCGCGGCGAGGTGTATCTGGACGCGGCACCGCAGGAAGTCTATGCACAACTGATTGACTTTGCGCGCCTGCCCGAAATCAATCCCAACGTGCGTGTCAGCCGGGTGTTGAAAGTAATCAATGCCCGCAGCCAACTGGTGTACACGGAGACCGTAGGCTGCGTGTTCATCTTCTGCCGTACCATCCGGCAGGTGCAGCGCTTCACCGAACTCGGGCCGCAGGACATCGTGGCCGTGACCGTGCCGGGTAACGGCAATGTGAAACAGGGGAACAGTACTTGGCACCTGCAGGCGGACGGCAGCGGCACGCGCCTGACCTGGACCGCCAGCTGCGAACCGGATTTCTGGGTGCCGCCGTTCATCGGACCGCACGCCATCGAAAACCAGTTGCGCAGCCAGGCACTGGAATCCATGCAGGCCATCGAGCGTCTGGCCGAGGAGCAGGCGGCGCCGATTCCCAATGCCCGCATGAGTATTTAAGCGGCGAGTGTGACACTATAGGGCCGACGCGGAAGGGCTGTAGGTGTCCGGGGCGCGCACTGCATGATCCACACAGAACCCTCCACGACTGGTGTTCCCATTCCGGAGCTTGAACGCCAGCCGGTTTCCCAACCAGCGCCCGCAGCGCACGGCTCGCGCCTCATGCAGTTCCTGCTGCGGCCGGATTCGCCGTTCCGCCGCCGCCTGCTGATCGTGCTGCTGGTAAGCGTGCCGCTGTGGGCTTATGCCGCCACCTGGGACATCACCACCATGTTGTTCGACATGGCCGTAGACGCCAAGGGCGGTGTGGTAATGCGCGACGTGATCCAGCAGGTGCTGGTGCGCCTGCCGCTGTTTCCGCTGCTGGTGGGCGCGTACTTCGCCGCCACCGGTTTCAGTCTGCGGCACCACCGTGCCGGGCGCTTCCTTTTTTGGCAGGTAAGCGTGGCGGTCGTATTCCTGCTGGTGATGTACCCGGTGCTGGTGGGGTCTTATTTTGTGGTGCATCACGCCTTCGACGCCCGGGTGGCACTCGCAACGGTGATGCACGATTACATGCACTGGCAGTACTGGATGGGCAGCATGATCCAGTACTCCGTGGTGTATCTGCTGGGACTGGTACTGCTGTTTGGCCTCAACACCTTCCTGCGCTACCGGTCCGAGCAGGTTAAAGCCGCACAGCTCGAATCCAAATGGCTGGAGGCCAGGCTCGGTACGCTGCGCGGACAATTGAACCCGCACTTCCTGTTCAATGCGCTGAACGCCATCGTGGCGCTGATTCACATTGACGCGGACCGCGCCGAGAATCTGCTCACCGAATTGAGCGTCCTGCTGCGCTGCAGCCTGGCGGAAAGCTATCACGAGTTCACCACCGTGAAGGACGAGCTGTATTTCGTCGAACGCTACCTCGCGGTGATGAAAGCGCGTTACGAAGATCGGCTGGAGATCGCGCTCACGCTCGACCGGCAGGTGGGCGACCACGTCATCCCCACTTTTCTACTGGTGCCGCTGGTGGAAAACGCCATCAAGCACGGCGTCGCCAAGGCTCCGGTCAAGGACACCGTGGAAATCTCCGGTCGCTTCAGTGACGACCACCTGACTTTCATGGTCACCAATCGCACTCCGGTGACGGCGGCCAACTCAGATGAGCGCGAACCGGCAAGCGGCGTGGGCCTGAAGAACACGCGCCTGCGCCTGTCGGCGATTTATGGCAACAACTACCGGCTGGAATACGGTACCGACAACCAGGGCCGCTGGTGCTCGTCGGTCTCCATCCCGCTGCGCAATGCCCCCGACCTCGCCTATCTGACCGCGTCCGCCGGATAAATCCAGCCGCCCGTCGAGCTTGCGCATCTGTGCGCACGCTTCTGCATGCATGACGCCTATACTTGCCCGGAACGTGGAGGTACGCCATGTGCGGAAAGTACCGCGGCCTGATACGCGGCTGGCTGGTCATCCTGCCGGTGCTGCTGGCAGCCTGCGGCGGCGGAAGCAGCAGCACGCCCGGCATGCCCGGGGGCGGCGGCAACCCGCCGACGGGCAGCGGCAGCGTCAACGTACTCACCTACCACAACGACAACGCGCGCGACGGCTTGAACGATCAGGAAACGGTACTCACGGGCGCGAATGTGAATTCCGCGGATTTCGGCAAAATCGGGTTCTTTTCAATGGACGGCAGGGTGGATGCTCAGCCCCTGTACGTGTCGGCGCTGAATGTCGGCGGCGCCACGCATAACGTGGTGTTCGCCGCCAGCGAACATGATTCCGTGTATGCCTTCGATGCGGACAGCGGCCAGGTTCTGTGGCAGGTGTCTCTGCTCGGCGCCGGTGAAACCCCGAGCGACGACCGCGGCTGCAATCAGGTGTCGCCGGAGATCGGCGTGACCGCCACACCGGTGATTGATCTCAGTGCCGGCGCGCACGGGACCATTTACCTGGTGGCCATGTCGAAGGATGCCAACGGCAATTACTTCCAGCGCCTGCACGCGCTGGATCTCACCACCGGCACGGAACTCGCCGGCAGTCCGGTCACGGTGCAGGCAAAGTATCCCGGCAGCGGCGACAACAGCTCGAACGGCTACGTGGTCTTCGACCCGGCGCAATACAAGGAGCGCCCCGGGCTGTTGCTGCTGAACGGCGTCGTGTACACCTTCTGGTCGTCGCATTGCGATAATCGGCCCTACACCGGCTGGATCATCGCCTACAACCAAACCACGCTTGCCCAGACCGCGGTGCTCGACATCACGCCCAACGGCAATGAGGCTTCCATCTGGGCCTCGGGCGCGGGACCGGCCGCAGACGCGAACGGCAACATCTATTTCCTGGCCGCCAACGGCAGCTTCGAGACCACGCTGGACGCCAACGGCTTCCCCGTGAGTCAGGACTATGGCAACGCCTTCCTGAAACTCTCCACCGCGGGTGGCGCGCTGGCCGTAGCGGATTACTTCAACATGGACAACACCGTGGCGGAGTCCAACATAGACCAGGACCTGGGTTCGGGCGGTGCACTGCTGCTGCCGGCCGAGACCGACGCCAACGGTACGCTGCGCCACCTCGCGGTAGGCGCAGGCAAGGACCAGAACATCTACGTGGTGGACACCAGCAACATGGGGAAATTCAATCCCAACAACAATGACGCCATCTGGCAGGAATTGCCCGGCGGTCTGGGCGGATCGGAATTCGGCATGCCGGCGTATTTCAACGGCACGCTCTATTACGGCGCGGTGGACGACGTGCTGCGCGCCTTCAGCTTCAGCCAGGCAAAACTCTCCACGACGCCGGTTTCACAGAGCGCCAACAGTTTCGTGTATCCGGGCACGACACCGGGCATTTCCGCGAACGGCACGACCAACGGCATCGTCTGGGCGGTGGAGAACAGCAATCCCGCGGTGCTCTACGCCTACGACGCCGCGAATCTCGCGCGTGAGCTTTACGACAGCAACCAGGCGGGCACGCGCGACCAGTTCGGCGCTGGCAACAAGTTCATCACTCCGACGATTGCAAACGGCAAGGTGTACGTCGGCACCACCAATGGCGTGGCGGTGTTCGGCTTGTTGCACTGACCGGACACCAACATGGACGTTTCAGTCCTTTGCTGCAGTGGGTTTTGATTCTGCGATCTGTGCCAGCAACGTTTTGACGGCCGCTGCGAGCTGTGAATCCACGCCGCGGTAGCTCTCGCCGAGCGGACGCGCCACCGGCACGTTCACCGGCCGCGGGTGCCGCTCCATCGGCTGGCCGTTCTCCGTGGTAATGGTGATGAACGGCAGGCGCACGATGGAGCCGTCCAGCATGCGCCCGGCGCTGGTGTAGATAATCCAGCCGGCCGTGGGTTCGCCCACCACCTTGCCGAGGTGCATCTCCTCGTAGCCTTCGGTGAAGTCCTCGCCGTCCGAAAGCGTGATGCGGTTGGTGAGGAGCACCGTCGGGCGCTCGAGCACGCGCTGGCCCAGGACCGAACGCGCCGCTGCCGTGGACATGCCACGGAAGGTCATGTTGAGATACGCTTGGCGCGACAGCACGTCCAGCGCATAGGCGTTGACGAAGCCGCCGTAATTGTTGCGCACATCCACGACCACGCCCGCGCGTGTGGAATTTTCGGCGTCCAGGTCCACGTACAGGCGTTGCAGCGACGCGAGCGACATGTCCGGCATATCCACGTAACCGAGCCGGCCGCCGCTCAGGTGGCTAACGTATTCGCGGTTGCGCTGCACCCAGGCGTTATAAACCAGCTCGGCCATGGCCGGCGCAGCCACGGGCTGCACGTCCACGCTGCGCGAATTCTTGCCATCTGCGGTCGCGGCAACGATCAATGCGGTCTCCCGGCCGATGCGGTGATCGAGCAAGGCATCCAGATTTGAATGCGCATTGAGACGCACACCGTCCACCGCCAGCAGATAATCGCCCGCGTGGATTTTGCCGCTCACCGCCGCCGGCGACAGCGGCACGATGCCGGCGATGCGCAGGCGGCCGGAACGCTCGTACTCGTTGCGGTCGAAGCCGAGGCCCAGCCGGCCGGTGGTGAATTGCGGCCGTGCGCCGGAATACACCCCGGAGTGCGAGGAATCCAGTTCGCCGACCATCAAAATCAGCAGGCGGCGCAGCTCGGCGGGCGTGCCAGCGCCGGCGATATACGGCGCGTATTCGGCACGCACCGCGTTCCAGTCCACGCCGTTCATATCGGCATTGTGATAATTGGCCTTGAGCCAGCCCCAGGCCTGGCTGAAATCCACGGCTTTCACCGTGGCGAAATCCACGTCCATGGCGGCGCTCACTATGAGCGGTTTGGATTTGGCATCCGCAACGCTGACCGCGGCAATGCGCCCATCGTCCAGATAAAACGCCTGCTTGCCGTCCCCGGTGTATTGCGCATCCGCCTTGTCGCCGGGCGTGGAAGTGAGTTGCCTGGCGACGGGCGGCTCCTTGGCAAGCGGGTCAATGGAATACACGTACAGGTTGGCGCGTCCCGCGACCGTGGCGGTCAACAGCAACTGTTTGCCGTCCGGTGACACGCTGACCGCATTGGTGTCCAGGCCGATAGGGATGAGCGCGAGCCGTGCGCGTATGCCGTTGAAATCAATCTGCACGGGCTCGACTCTGGATTTGGCGTTCGGCCCGAGTGCAGCCGCTGCGCTTGAATGCTCCGCAGCCGGCGAGGAAAGTGGTTTCGGCGACGGCGGCAAGCCGGGAGGCGTCGGCTCCTGGAACAGATTGTGAAACTGCTGTTCCCGGAATTCCGGCGTGCGCGGCACCAGATCCACGCGCGCGACCTGGCCGGGCTCGGTGCGCTGGCCGGTGGCGAACAACAAGGCTTTGCCGTCGGGTGTCCAGGCAATGTCGTCGGCAAACACGTTGGCGAGGAAACTCACCGCGTGCGGCTCGCCGCCCGCGAGCGCCACCGCCCAGGCGTTGCGGAACATCCGCGGACCCCAGGCGAGATAGGCCAGCCAGCGGCTATCCGGCGACCAGGCAAACGGCCGGTCCCGTTCCAGAGGCCGGTGTAATTCAATATTGGCATCCGCGAGCTTGCGCAGTTGCTTGTCGGCCAGCGTCATCAAGTACAGGCTTTTGCCGTCGCGTACAAAGGCGAGCTGCTTACCATCGGGTGAGAACTCGGGATGCGTGTCCTCGCCGCGGCTGTCCGTCAACCGGGTTTCGCGGTGGTTCACGAAATCATAGAGGAACAGCTGGCCGGCGCCAGTGCGCATCGAACCGTACACCAGCTCGCGACTGTCCGGCGCCCAGGCGAGATCGTATTCCTCGGCCGCGGTGTGCGTGATGCGCTCGGCTTCGCCGCCGTCGGCGGACGACGCGGCGAACACTTCACCGTGTGCAATGAAGGCGACTTTCTTGCCGTCCGGCGACAGCGCCAGATCCGTGAAATCCTTGTCGAATACCTTGTGCGTGACGCCCGGTCCCGCCACCGTGCCCTGCAGATCGAAATGTACCGGCTGGGCGTTGCCATTCGCGGTGCTGAGCGTCCAGATACCGAAATCACGCATGAATGCGATCACGCGGCCGTCGGCGGAAATCGCCGGCCACAGCACGCGCCCGGAGGTGAAACGGGTGAGCGGCGACTCGGTAGCGCCGATATTCACGCGCCACAGATTCTCCGCGCCGTTGCGATCGCTAATGTAATACAGCGAGCGGCCGTCGGGCGCCCACATCGGCCATTCGGCGCGCGCATCGTCGGGCGTGACGCGCGTATAGCTGTGTGAGCCATCATCCTTCAGCAGCCATACCGCGCCTTCGTCTATATGCGCACGGCCGTGACGCCACCATTGGGTGGGGCCCCAGCCGCCGCCGACCAGCGCCACGTCCCGGCCGTCGGGCGAAGGCGCGGCCATGGTCTCATCGCGATACTCCTCGAGCGATACCGCCATGGGCGTGCCGCCTGCGGCGCGCACCCGGTAGACACCGTTCATGCGCCCGGCGTTGTCACGTGCGGAATCGAAGTACAGCCATTGACCGTCGCGTGACCAGGCATCCAGCTGGTCGTTGCCGTCACTGTAGGTAATGCGCGTGATCGCGCCACTGTCCAATTGCAGAACAAAGATGTCATTGCCGCCGTGCTTGTCCGACTGGAAAGCCAGGCGCGTGCCATCGGGTGAATACAGCGGGCGCGTGGCATCGCCCATGCCGGCCACCAGGATATGTGCCGCGCCACCCCCGGCCAGTCCGGCCCAGATGTTGCCGCCCGAAACAAACGCGATGCGGCTGCCATCCGGCGATACCGCCGGTTGGAAAAAGAACGGCTTGGAAGCGGGAGCCGCCGCTGCTGCGCTGGCCGCGAACAGCGAGCAAACAAACACCAACCGTTTGATGTAACGATTCATGTCACTCTCCTCGATTTTTGTTCATCCGCCTCAGGGACTCAATGTGCCGCCAGTTGCGGTGCCTGGTACACGATCGGCTTGCCGACCGGCAAAGTCGGCTCACCCGCGGCATACGCGGCTCTGTTGAAGGCCGGCACATCCTGACTCAGCAACTGGTTGAACTGGTCTAGATAGCCCTGCAACTCGCCCTGCAGCTCGGTCACTTTATCCGTGACGAACGGTGCCGGCGGTTGCGCATAGCCGCCGACAAAAAAGCCGTTCCATTGCAGCACGCCGTGAAAGCGCGGCAAGGTCTTGAGGAAGTCCTCGTCCACGTTGTGCTGGATATCGGGATTCCACAGCCGGTCTTTCAATGTCGTGATTTTCTGGCTCAGTGTCTGGGCATCGGCCAGCAGTGCCTTGGGCAGCGCGGCGGCATGGCCCGGGGCACTCAGGCTGTCGAGCCGGCCTTGCCAGTCGCTCAGGCGGTTGAGTAGTTCATTCAGCGCACTCATCTGGTTGCGCAGGCCGAGTTCAACCAGCAACTGCGCGCGGTAATCCGCAAGACTGACATTCACGTTGGGATCGAGGCGCACGCTTACGCTTTGCGTTTGCGTGTAGCCGCCCGCGGTGATAGTTGCGGTATAGCGGCCCGGCAGCACGGAGGGCCCGCCACCGCGGCCTTCACCACCCGCGCCTTTCACGAAATCAATCGGCGTGGGACCGGCATAGTCGTTGTCCCAGACGAACTCGTTGAGCCCTTGCTTGCCGGGTGCGTGCAGCGTGTTGACCTCATGGCCTTGCGCATCCGTGATGACGATTTTCACGGGACCCTTCTTGTCCTTGGCGTCCGCTTTGAGTGCCGTCTTTAGGTAATAACTGAACGCCACACCTTCCGGCGCATTGGGCGCGGCATAGCTCCACTGCTGGCCTTCATCGCCGGCCCAGTGGTTGTACAGCGTGCCCGGCTGCGGACTGAACAGATGAAGTTCTCTGCCGCCGATATCGCTTTTCCATTCCTCCAGCGGCCGCAGATTGTCGAGCACGAACAGACCGCGGCCGTGCGCCGCGACCGCCAATGAATGCGTGGCCGGTGCGAACTGCAGATCGAACACCGGTACCGTGGGGAAATCGCCCTTGAGCGGCTGCCACTGATTGCCATCGTCCAACGAAAAATACAAGCCGGTCATGGTGCCGGCGATCAGCAGACCTTTGCGATTCGGATCCTCACGCACCGCCAGCACCGGCGTATTCGCCGGCAGGCCCGCGGTGATTTTGCTCCAGCTCTTGCCGTAGTCATCGGTGCGATACACGTATGCGCGATCGTCGTTGACCATGTGACCGTCAAAGCTCACATAAGCGGTGCCCGCGTCGAACGGCGAAACGCCGATCTGATACACGCGTGCCCATTCGGGCGCGCCACGCGGCGTGACGTTAGTCCAGTGCATGCCGCCGTCGCGCGTGAGCTGCACCAGGCCGTCGTCCGAGCCGGTCCAGATCACCTTGTCCGCATCGGTGGGCGCGAGCGTGATGGACAAGAGCGTGTCGTAATTCTCGGCACTGCTCACGTCGTGATACACCGGACCGCCGGGAATGCCCTGCTTGCTCTTGTCGTTGCGCGTGAGATCCGGGCTGATGACATGCCAGTGCGTGCCGCCGTCGCTGGACTTGAACAGCACTTGGGCACCGAGGTACACGGTGTTGGCGTCGGTCGGCGACACTGCGATGGGCGAGGTCCAGTTGAAGCGATATTCGGATTCCGCCAGCGTCTTGGAACTGTTCTGCAGACCGTAAGACGCCGTGGGCCGAATCATCTGCGAAAGATGGGTGCGCGTGTCGTAACGGAAGGTGTAGCCGTCCTCGAGGTCCGCGTAAATGATGTGCGGATCGCTGGGCGCGATCACCGCGTATTCGCCGTCGCCGCCCACTACCGGGAACCAGTTCTTGCCGGTCACGCCACGCTCATCCAGCGAACTCGTAGATCCGCACCAGGCGCTGTTGTCCTGCAGGCCCACACAGGCATGGAACGGCGACTGGCCGTCCACCGACACCGTGTACGCCTGCTCGATGGGCAAAGTGTCGAGAAAGCGCCAGTTCTTGCCGCCGTTGACGCTCAGATACACGCCGCCGTCATTGCCCTGCAGGATACGCTGCGGATTTTGCGCATCGACCCACACCGCGTGATGATCCACGTGCACCGAGCGGTCAATCGGATGTGCGGTCTTGCCACCGTCGTCGGATTGCATCAGGTTGAGCGAAGCGAAGTAAACGCGGTTGTCGTTATCGGGCGCCACCGCCATGCCGGCGAAATACCACTGGCGCACGGCGAGCACATGATTGTCGCTGACCATCGTCCAGTGCTCGCCCAAATCTTCGCTGGACCAGAGCGTGCCGTGGGTGGTGGGAATCAGCGCGTACACGTGCTCGGGATTGGAAGGCGCGGCGGCGAGCGTGATGCGCCCGGTTTCGTTCGTCGGCAGACCGTTAGCGAGTTTCTGCCAGGTCGAGCCGCCGTCAGTGGAGCGCCACACGCCGCCTGTGGCGCTGCCGTTGATCATGGTCCAGGGCGTACGCAGCGCCGTCCACATCCCGGCGAACAGTACCTGCGGATTGCCCGGTTCCATCACCAGACTCGAAGCCCCGGTTTTGTCGTCCACATACAGGACTTTCTGCCAAGTCTTGCCGCCGTCGGTGGATTTGAACACGCCGCGTTCCGGATTGGGTCCCCACGGGTTGCCCTGCGCCGCGACGAATACGACCGCGGGATTCTTCGGATCAATCACGATTGCGGAAATCTGACCGCTGTCCTTCAGTCCCTTGAATTCCCAGGTCTTGCCACTGTCCGGCGAGTAATACACACCCGCGCCGGTGATAGTGTCGTTGCGCACGTTGGCTTCGCCCGTGCCCACCCACACGAGATTGGGATTAGACGGCGCCACGGCAATTGCGCCGATGGAGGCGCTGTCTCCATGTTCGAACACTGCTGTCCAGGTGTCGCCGCCATTCGCGCTCTTCCATACGCCGCCGCTGGCCGCGCCGACGTAAATCACATTGGGGTCACCGGGAACGCCCACAACCACCGACACCCGCCCGCCGGCCACGGCCGGGCCGATATTGCGGAATGTGAAGTTGGCGCTGATATCAGGCGCTGAAGCCTGCGCCGCGGCAATCGCCGGCGCGGAGATTACCAGCGCGGCGCACAGCATCGCCAAGGTAGAAATGCAGGCGCGGAACTTGAGAGGCAGAGGCGGCATTTGCATTGATGCTCTCCGGTAACAGGTAGGCATCCCTGCCGCGGGTGTTCATTGATCCACGGGAATTGATTGCGACTCCGTTGCGCGCAAGGATTATCGGGCCTCGGCCTCGCTCTGGAAAGCACCGGCCGGCCCGGGAAACACCACCGGACTTTCGTAGCCGTCCCTGGACACGCTGGCTACACCGAAGTACCAATCGCTGATCACCCGGTCTTCCAGCACATGGCCGGTCACGTCGCCCACGTACATCGAATGCTGCCATTGCGGCGCATCGGTGGCGCGCCAGTAAATGCGGTAACCGGCCGCGTTCGGCACCGCCTGCCAGCTCACGGTGGTGTCCGGCGTGAGCGCCCCGGCGATCTTGACGTCTGTGGGCGGCGCCGGTGCCCAGGCCATGGAGGCGAGCGCGATGGCGTTAGCGGCGGTCATTTTGGCGACGTAGCCGAAATCCACGTATTGCAGCAGGTCGCCGTACTGCACGCCGTCTACCATGCGTACGTCCTGGTGCTGACGCTGCCAGTTCTCCTGCACCTCGGTGAAGCGTACCGCCGGATAGCCGTTGCGGTTGAACATCACGTGATCGCCGCCGCGGTCGAAGCGGTCGGTGCGGTACATGATTTCCAGACGGAAATTCGGGATATAGGCGTTGGCGAGCTTGACGATGTAGCGCGCCACGTTGCGCGAGGGAGAATCCACCAGCCCGCCGTTGTAGCGCAGCCGCCGCAATTGCTCCGGCGTGAGGTCGTCGCGGATGCCTTCGGAAAAGATGTGCGCATCCGCGTTGTCGATCACGCCGCTGCTGCCGTGGGTGCTGCCGATCATGTCGTTGTTGAGATTGGCTTCCACGTTCCAGCCGTGCGCCTTGGCGTAATCGGCGATGATTTTGCCGCCGTACAGACCCTGCTCCTCGCCGGAATCGGCCGAGTACACGATCGTGGCCGCGAACTTGTATTTCGACAGCACACGCGCCGCCTCGATGAGCGCCGAGGTACCCGAGCCGTCATCGTCCGCGCCCGGCGCATCGGCCGTGGAGTTCATGATATCGGTCACCCGCGAGTCCAGGTGCGCGGTCATCACCAGGTAACGGTTCGGATCGCTGCCTTTCTGAATGGCCACCACATCCATAACTTCGGCGCCCTGCTTCGGCATACGCGGCCCGGTGAACACCTGCGAGGGCGTGATGATTTCGAGGCAAGCGCCACAGTCCTGCGAAATCTGCGCGAACTGCGCCTTGACCCAGAGGCGCGCGGCCCCGATGCCGCGCGTGGGAGAAGTGGTGGTGGACAGCGTGTGGCGGGTGCCAAAGCCGACCAAGTGCGTATCTATTTCCTTGAGCCGTTGGGCGCTCACGGCGGTCACGATTTCCCGCAACGCCGGGTGCTCTCCGGGCGGTACGGCGGGCGCCTGCGCCAGAGCCGGGGTTGCCGCGAGCGCGATGACCAGGGACAGTACGGGTTTCACGGGAACCTCCGGCAGGCATTGCAGGTCGAGAAGATAAACCGGACGCCAAGGATAACCCCGGAACGGCGGAGCCAATCGTCTTGGTATCCAGGCTGCCGACCGGTCGAATCCGGCTTGACAAATTCCAAACAGGTGTTATAGTGAGCTATATCACCAACTAAGAGGTGGCGACCCATGAGATCTCCGACGCATTTCCGCCTGCTGGCGCAGGCCCTGTCCGCCGGGACGCTGGCGGTGTTACTGGGCACGCGCGTCGCCGCGGCCGCCACGGTCCAGACCACCCTCAACTACTCCGGCCCGCTGCCCGCCGATACCAGCCGGGTCACGGTGGAAAACCTTGCCGGCCATGTGCAGGTTACCCAGGGTTCGAGCTTTACGCTGACCGCCACGGTGGTGGCCGGCGGTTCTGACCAGGCCGCCGCCCAGACCCTGGCTCGGACGGTGAAACTCGAGACCTCGGAGTCCGATGGCAAGTTTGTCGTGCACGTGTTTTATCCCGTGGACCAATACGACAGTTATTCGTATACCGGGTCGAAGACCAGTAGTGATTCGAGCGACGGCGACAACAACGGCAGCGTGTGTTTCCTGGGCGTGTTTTGTGTCAACGGCGGCGGGAGTTCGGGTCTGCGTTATCAGGACACGGGCGTGCGTGTGTACACGGGCGGGCAGCGCGGCACGCCATTGCATGTGGATCTCTCCATCCAGGTTCCGGCGCACATGGCATTCGCCGTGACGAATTACGTCGGCCGCAGTGACCTGGATACGCTGCAAAACGACGTACGCGTAAAGACTGCGAGCGGCGATGCCTACGGCAGCAACATCACCGGCAGGTTCAACGCGGATACCGGCTCGGGCGATGTGCACGTCAAAAACCTCAGTGGCGATTTGAGCGCCGATACCGGCAGCGGCGACGTGTTCGCCGACGGCTTCAAGGGCAGCGTGAACGCGGATACCGGCTCGGGCGACGTGCACCTCGGCAACGGCAGCGGGCCGACGTTGTCCGCCGACACCGGCTCCGGCGACGTGTATTTCACCAGCGTCAGTGGCGATATGAAGTTCGATACTGGTTCGGGCGACGTGCATGTCAGGGACGCCAGCGGCTCGCTGCATGCCAGCACCGGTTCGGGTGAGGTGCGCGCCGAGAATTTCATCAGCGGCCCGAGCGTGTGGGCGGACACCGGCTCGGGTGATGTCACGCTCGCGGGCAACCTGTCCGCGATGCGCAAGCTTTACATAGACACCGGCTCCGGCGACGCCACGCTGCGCACCTCCGGCGGCCTGTCGCTGCGCCTGGACGCGTCTTCCGACAGTGGTGAATTGAACATCAACCTGCCGCACATGAGCAATGTGGTTACCCATCGCGGTTCGTTCAGCGCGGATTTTGGCAAGGCCGAAGGCAAGGGGACGATTTCCACCGGCAGCGGCGACATCAGCGTCACCCAACCCTGAAGAGGACTCTGGACATGAAAATTCGCCACTTCCATCCGCTGCTGCTGTGCGCAGTGGCACTGGCCGGCTGCAACGTCAACAAGGACATAGACGTTCCCGCCAACGCGCACTGGTCCAGCGGCACCAGCACCGTCAATGGCGTCATTACCGTGGGCGCCGGCGCGGTGGTGGACGGCGGCTTGCGCACCATCAACGGTGCCATCCGCCTGGGCGCGGGCGCGCAAACCGGGAATCTCACCATCATCAATGGCGGGATCACACTCGCCGATGGCGCGCACGCGCAAAAACTAGAGGGCGTAAACAGCTCCGTGACGCTCGGCAAGAATGTACTTATCGGTTCCGACATCGCCGTGGTCAACGGCAGCCTGGGCGCAGCCTCCGGCACCCGCATTGAGGGATCCACCGCCATCGTGAACGGTGATATGGCACTGTGTGGCACCGCCGTATCCGGCAAGCTGTCGTTCGTCAACGGCACTATCTGGCTTGCCGAAGGCAGCGCGGTGCTGGGCGATATCACCGCCAAACAACCGCAAGGCAGCAATCACAACCTGCCGCCGGTCGTGGTCATCGGACCGCACGCGATCGTGGGCGGGAGCATCATTTTCGAACGTCCCGGCCAGCTCTATGTGAGCGACAGCGCGGTAATTCACTCTGTCACCGGAGTTACGCCGGTGAAATTCACCGGCGCGGCACCTGCCGGCGTGACGTTGCCGGATTGCCCGCGTGACTGACGAGGACCGTAGCATGACCCAGAACCCGCTGCACTGCACCTCACCACCGTAAGCGCGTGACGCGACGTTACGGCGTCGCCGCGCATCCCTGATTGATAAATCGAACCCGGAGGAAGCCTGATGCTTCGCTTCAACAGACCCGCTTTGTCCACAATTTTTGGCTTGCTGCTTGCGGCCGGTACAGTCCAGGCCCAAGGGCCGGAGTTTCAGGCGCCGGTGACCGCGGCCGGGGTCAAGACCGGCGAGATTACGCTCGACGGCGTGCTCAACGAGCCGGCCTGGCGCACCGCACCGGTCATCACCCTCACCCAGCAGAACCCGCATCCCGGCGCGGCCACGCCGTTTATCACCACGGTGCGCATCTTGCGGGGCAAGAGTCATCTTTATTTCGGCATCGTCTGCGACGATCCCGATCCCGGGAAGATCGCCATCCACACGCTGCAGCGCGACGCCGATCAATCATCCGACGACAACGTGATGATCGTGCTCGACACCTTCGGTCAGAAGAAGCTCGCCTACGTGTTCCAGGTGAACGCCGGGGGCGCCATGGCCGACGGCTTGATTTCTCCCGGTTACATGAATAACAACAGCAACACACCCATGGTGGACTTCAACTGGAACGGTTACTGGAAGGCGGCCGTGAAGCGCACGGCCACAGGCTGGACTGCAGAAATCTCCATTGATACCCAGAGCCTGCAATTCAACAACAAAAATGCAGTCTGGGGACTGAACATCAGCCGCTACGTGCCACGCGACTTGCTGACGCTCGCTTGGTCGGGTATCAACTTGAACGCCTCGGTCACCAACCTGCAATGGGAAGGCAAGCTCACCGGTGTGCAGAGCCTGAGCCAGGGCTCGGGTCTGGAATTCGACCCCTACGCGGTCACCGAATACAGCAACACCAAACACGACACCGCGAGCTGGACCGGTTTTGATCTCAAGTATAACTTCACGCCGGAACTCGCGGGCCGCCTTACTTACCACACGGATTTCTCCGAGGCCCAGGCCAATAGTCTCCAGGTCAACGGCTCGCCCTATCCGCAAACCATTCCCGAAACCCGCGCGTTCTTCCTGGAAGGCGCCAACATCTTCACCTTCAGCCACAACCTCGGGCAGAATTTCATTCCGTTCTATTCGCGCAGCGTCGGCCTCATCAACGGTGAGCCGGTACCACTGGACGAGGGAGTAAAGCTCCTGGGTCACACCGACGGCTGGACACTGGGTCTGCTGGATACACAAATGGCGGGCACGGATTTTTCCAACGGCACCAATCTGTTTGCCGGCCGCGCTGTCTACAACATCAATAATCAGTGGCGCGTGGGCACGCTCATCACGCACGGCGACCCCAGCGGCCAGAGCACCAATACACTCACCTCCTTCGACAGCACCTGGAGCACCTCCACCTTTGGCGGCGACAAAAACCTGAACCTGTCCGGCTGGGCCGCGCGCTCTTCGGGCAGCGATGTGCCCGCCGGCACGCCCAACGGTTACGGCTTCGATGCGGAGTATCCCAATGATTTGTGGTACGCGGACGTCAGCTACAACTTCTACGGCGATGCGCTCAATCCCGCGCTGGGTTTCATTCAGCGACCAGGCACCAAGCAAACTTCAGCAGACGTCACGTATCAGCCGCGTCCATCAGCCAATAGCATGTTTTCCTGGGTGCGACATTTCTTCTTTAATGCCAACTGGTATTACGTCACCGGTCTAGACAACCGCGTGCAGAGCGACGACTGGTCATTCAGCCCTTTGCAGTTCACCACTCAGGGCGGATGGCACTGGAACACCCAGGTCGGCATAAACCACGAAGTTCTCGCGCAGCCGTACCCAATCTTACCCGGCGTCACCATACCGGCCGGTACCTACAATTTCACCACCACGCATATCAACATGAATTCGCCGGCGGCCGATGCGCTGACTTATGGCTTCAGTTCTGAAATCGGCAATATTTACAGCGGTCATTACAAGGACTTTTTCCCGAACATCTCCTGGGCGGCACCTGGCGGCCACTTCACCAGCAGCTTGGTCTACGGTGCATTGTGGCTGTACACCCCGCAGGGCAACGGCGTCCTGCGCGTGTCGGAACTCAATCTCGGTTACTCGTTCACGCCGGACCTGACGCTCTCCACGCTCACGCAGTACAACAACATCAGCCACAACACCTCGGAGAACATGATCCTGCAGTGGAACATCCAGCCGGACCGGATTCTGTACGTAGTCTGGAATCACGGCCTGACCTTGAACCCCAACCTGCTCCAAGGCACGCAGACCATCACCGGCAATACCGTGGTAGTGAAACTGGTGTGGGGCTTCTACTGATTTTTCATCCGCTAAGGAGACATCCATGAACAAGCAAGTGACTCTTTTCTTCGCCACACTGGTTGCACTGCTGCTCGTGACGCCCCTGGCCTCGGCGCATGCGGCGCATACCACCGTCTGGTCCGTGGACAATCAGGGGATCACCCTGGACGGCGGCGACGCGGTCATTCATGGCGATGACGGCACCCAGGCGCGTATCACGCCCGACGGCACGCTCACCATCGCCGGCAAAACCATTACGGTGAATGCGGCACAGCGGCAACAGCTGGTGCAATACGTGGCCACGGTCAGGGACATCGAAATCAAGGGCGCGCAACTCGGCGCAGCGGCGGGCAGTTTTGCGGCCGGCGTGGCCGCGGAAGCCATCACCGCGCTGTTCGCGGGCGCCAGCGAGGACGACATTGATCGCAAGGCCCAGACCCGCGCCAACGAGTTCAAGAAAAAAGCCCTGCCCATTTGCCGGGACGCGCAGACCCTGAAGCAGCTTCAGGACTCGCTCCAGGCCAGCCTGCCCGCTTTCGAGCCCTATGCGGTGATCGAAGCGCATGACGCCGGGGATTGCGAGCACGACATCAATTCGGATGATTGATATGCGGGCAGCGTGCTGCTCACCATACCCAACACGTCAGGCGCCTGATCTTCGCGACAACGGTCGGCCCGGATTCCCCACGTCCCCGCAAAGGGCATTAATCAAAGGCTTGCAGGAAAACCTATCGTAGCTGCTCGGCACCGACGCCATGCACAGTTGCGAGCGGCCTCCTTCGGCCACGGGTCTGCCGCTTGCGTGCCGCACGGCAGATCGTCAAAGACACCGCCAGTCTCAAATATATTAGAAATGTATCGGAGTTATTTCACGGTCGTACCGGGCTGGGTGCGCGGGAATGCGCTATACCTGCCCAAAGGCTCGACAGAGTCGGCGACCGGACGAACAGCTTCGTCAAGCGAAGGAGTTATTTATGACACATTCACTATGCAACATTACACAGGCGCTCCCCTGGATCTTGGGAGCAGCCTGCATCGCGGCGGTGTCCCTCCCGGCACACGCCGACCGTCTGCCGCCCGGCGTGCAGGTGATTCACATGCATCAGCCTCCCTATCTGGACCGGCCGCCAGGTTCCGGGCCGTACAGTCAGTCAGATATCAACGATGCAATGGGACTCGCAAAAATCGGCGATGCCGAAGCTCAGGCTAATCTCGGCATCATGCTGCAGACCCGCGGGGAGTATAAGGAGGCTGCCTACTGGTATCAGCAGGCGGCGAATGCCGGCGTGGCGAATGCGCAATACAACATGGGCACGCTGTACTTCAATGGTGAAGGCGTAGCGCAGGATTACGCCAAGGCGCACGAATGGTTTATGCGTGCAGCCAAACGCGGCAACAAATACGCGGAATTCCAGTTGGGCATGACCTATTTCACCGGCCAAGGCGTCAACAAGGATCCTACCAAGGAGATTTTCTGGTACGAAAAGGCCGCGCGTCACGGAGTGCCAGCCGCAGCCTACAACCTGGGGGTGATCTACAACAACGGCGATGAAGTGGCGCCCGACTATGTACGCGCCTACGCCTGGCTGCTGCTTGCGCAGAAGGGTAACCTCGACACCAGCAGTGCACTGTCAGCCGTCGGCACGAACTTGTCGCCGGATCAGATCAAGCAGGCCGAAAAGCTGAGTCATACGCTGGAGCGTGATCCAGCGTCGGACGCCGGCCGGTAGGCAGGGGCGCTGCGGGCTTCACGCATACTGTCTGGCTGCGTGTGTGAAGCTTGGCCCTGGGGATTTCCGCGTGCGGGTTGCATACAATTACCGGCTCGCATGTTGACCGTGCAAGCGTGGCGCAACACCGCGTGGGGCTATCCGCTGTTTGCGGCGGGCGTCATTGCGCTGGGTGTGCTCTGCCTGCTGTATGGAGCCTCCTCTCTGGTGCTGCAGGTCATACCGCAATGGATTCCGTGGCGGGGAGACTGGATCTACGCGTGCGGGGCGGTGATGCTGGCAAGCGGCGCGGGGCTGTTGCTTGGGCGCACGGCCGCACTTGCATCCCGCGTCCTGGTGATCTATCTGCTGCTGTGGCTGCTGTTGCTGAAAGTGCCGATATTGGTATCGGCACCGGCAGCGATCGTCTCTTGGGAAACTTTTGCCGAAACCGCGACGCTGCTTTCGGGTGCGTGGGTGATATTTGCCTCAATCAATGCACAGCGACACAGTGCGCGGTTGAAATTCGTGACAGGTCAAAGCGGCGTGCGCATGGCCAGTGTTCTGTTTGGCATTGCATTGATACTGTTTGGGCTGGCCCACTTCGGGTACCTCAAGTACACGGCTGCACTGGTTCCGGCGTGGCTGCCGTGGCACATCGGTTGGGTCGCTCTGAGCGGCGCGGGCTACATGGCCGCCGGTCTCGGTATTCTTTTCAGGATTTACCCACGCCTCGCGGCGGCCTTGACCGCGGGCATGATGAGCGTATTTCAGCTGCTAATCTGGGTCCCCAGGACCTACAGCTTGCCGACCCACCAGTCCCACTGGTCGGAACTGCTCCTGGGCTGGACGCTGGCATTCAGCGCCTGGGTGGTCGCCGATTCGTACCGGGGTGTTGACTGGTTGTCCGTCGGGAAATCATCCGCAGTTGCCGCGCCCACTGGCAACCAGACGCTGCTCTGATCGTTGCAAAGCACAAGGGCGAAAGGCGCAGGCTTCTGAGGCCCCTTCAGTCGTGCGAATCACCTCGCATTCATGCAGCCGGGTTGGCCCAGTTGCCGCGTCAGCAGCACGAACGCCGTTTCGCGGCACAGCGGATGCAGAGCGGGCCAGACGCTCATGAACGGAATCAGGGTGCTTACCTCGCGGTTGCGCACCGCATCGCTGAGCGTCGTGAGCGCCTGCTGCGATCTTCCGAGGTGCATATAAGCGTCCGCGAGGAATACGGCGGTGAGCTTGTCGGAAGTCCGCGTGGCCAGCGTCGTGACGTACCAGTTGAAATAGTCCACCAACGCCTGCTGGCGGCCGGCGCGCACGCGTGCGATGTTCGCGGGTAGGGCACTGGCGTACTGCATTTCCAGCGCCGCCTGCTGTCCGGCTTCCGTGTAATGGCCCTCGCCGAGCAGCGTCAGCACCAACAGATGCCGCGCCAGTTCGTTGTCGGGTTTGAGTCCGATGGCAGTCTGGGCATATTGCCCGGCCACGTCGTACTGGCCGTCAATGTAAAACAGCACCGCCGAATCCAGCGAGATGCGCATGGACACCGGATCCAGGCTTTGGGCGATGGCCATGGCCTGGCGCATCTCCTGATTCTCGCCCATCGCGGAGTAGTACGCGGCTTGCGCCTGCCACGCCCAGGCATTGCCGGGATTGTGGCGCAACGCGTCACGGATTTGCGGTGCTGCGGCCGCGGGGTTCCAACGGTAGAACAAATCCAGTGTGCCCTGAAGCAGATGCGCGTCGGACGATTCAGCGTTCAACTCCAGGGCCTTGGCCACCAGGGCTCCGGCATCGTTGACCTGCTGCGCGGACAAGGTGTTCAACGCCAGCAACGACTGCGCGGTACACACGTAAGCCGCCGCGAAATTCGGATCCAGCGTCATCGCGTGGCGGCAATAGTCCCCGGCCTTGGCGTTATCGCCCTGTAACAGCACATAGCGACCGAGCTGATAATCCAGCGCGGCCTGCCGGTTGCGGGTGAATTCCAGCGGTTTGATGCTGGCGTCGGGCGCAAGCAGCGAAGCTACGTGCGTGGCAATCTGCACCACGGTCTGCTGAAAGTTGCGGCTCGTGTACTTGAGGTCGAGGCGGTATTCACTGCCCCACACGTAGCTTTGATCGGCAACGCGGATCAGACGCGCCGACACCTGGATGAACGCCGGGTTCTGCGTGATGCTGCCTTCCAGCACAAAACTCGCGCCCAGTTCCTGACCGATGGCCTTGATGGTTTTGTGGGCCCCCGCATAATGCATGCTCGAGGTGTCCGCAATCACGCCCAAACGGTTCGGTGCTATCGGCCCGAGCAGGTCAATCAGCTCGCTGGCGACGGATGCGCCCAGAATATCGTTGGCCGGATTGGCGGACAAATTGGTAAACGGCAGCACCGCGATCACCGCATGCGGGACCGTGGGTATGGCCGTCTGAGTGAAAAATTGCACGCGGTAACGGTAATGCGCCACGGACAGCGCGGCGGCCACAATCAGCACCAGCACGATCGCCGCCCCAGCGACTGGCCAGCGCCAGCGGCGGCGCGGTACACCTACGCTGGCCGGCGTCGTCGGCAACACCACAATCGCTCCCGGATTGTGGAATGCCGCCGCCTCGCCGGTGACCAGGCTCACCGGAAAAATGAACTTGTAACCACGCCGGGAGATGGTCTGGATGTAGCGTGTGCCGGTGGCGCCGTCGTTGAGCGCGACGCGCAGCTGGCGCATACAGGCACTGATGCCCTCCTCGAACTCCACCACCGTCTTGCTGCCCCACAGGCACTGGCGGATTTCCTCGCGCGATACGATATCGCCCGCATGTTCGAGCAGCAGCGTCAACAGCTTGGCCACCTGCGGACGCAACAGTGCGACCTTCCCGCCGTCGCGCAACTCGCCGCTGCGTGGATTGAACAGGAACTCGCCGAAGGCGAATTTTCCGTGCGAAAGGTCCGGAGAGATGTCCATGACTGTTGCGGCCATTATCCTACCCGTTTGCCCGCCCCACCGCCCGACACTCATTGTTTATAGCGTGGTCCGCCATCGGTGGCGGTGCCTCGGCAATAATTCAGAAATGAATAATAAAAATTGTGGCGACCGCGGCACCGGAACACGTCCGCCGGGCGGCTCAGTGTAGTATGGACACCGGCATTCGATTTCGGTTCGCGCCACCCCAACGCGTCTGATCGGAGAATCCGGGTCATGCAGTCGCCGTCATTTACCCTGCGGATAGGCCGGCTGGCCCGCGAACTCCCGCTGTTCGAAGTCCAGCCCGGGCTGCGCATCGCGGTGCTCAACATCCTGGGCGATGTGGAACTGGCGGAGGAAGCCGCCGCGGCACTCGCGCCGCGCATTGCTGCGCACGCTCCGCAGGTGCTGATGACGCCGGAAGCCAAGAGCATTCCGCTGACCTACGTCCTGGCACGACGGCTGCAATTGCCTTACGTGGTGCTGCGCAAGACTTACAAGAGCTACATGGGCGAAGCGCTCTCGACCACCACCACTTCGATCACCATGGGCCGTAAACAAACCCTGTACCTCGATCAGAAGGACCGCGACCTGGTTGCCAACGCGCGCGTGGCCCTGATCGACGACGTGATAAGCACGGGCTCCACGCTGGTGGCCATGCGCGAGATCGTGACGCGCGCCGCCGGCCAGGCCGTGTGCGAAGCGGCCATCTGCACCGAAGGCGAGCGTGAAGACTGGAAGCATGTGATCGCGCTCGCGCATCTGCCGTTGTTCAAAACCGGCGGCAACGCGGCCGACGCCTGAAACTCAACCGCGCACGGACCGCGAACGCCATGCCAACCGACATCCAGTTCATCCTTGACTTCGACAGCACGCTCATCCGCGTGGAGATGATGGACGTCATGGCGGAAATCGCCGTCCCCGATCCGGTCGCGCGCGCCGATATCCGGCGGCACATCCAGGAGCTGATTGACGCAGCCATGGCCGGCCACCTGGATTACCGTGAATCGCTGCAGCAGCGCCTGGCGCTGCTGCATTTCCCGCGCGCGCGCATGCCGGAGGTAAGTGCCCGGCTCCAAACCCTGGTGACGCCTTCGTTTCTTCGCAACCGCGCGTTTCTCGCCGCGCATGCGGACCGCGTGCATGTCCTCACAGGCGGTTTCCGGCAGATGGTGGAACCGGTGATCCGCAACCTCGGCCTGCGCGCGGAGTATCTGCACGCAAACACGCTCACCTTCGATGCGGCGGGCGTGAGCAACGGCTGCGACTGGGACAATCCGCTATCGCGCGAGGGCGGCAAAATCGAGGTCGTCCAGAAGCTCAAACTGGACGGGCGCGTGATTGTCGTGGGCGACGGCTGGAGCGATTACAAAATCCGCGCAGCGGGCGCCGCCGCGCGTTTCTACGCGTTTACCGAAAACATCGCGCGTCCTGAGGTCACGGCCAAAGCCGACCACGTGGCGCCGAATTTCGACGAAGTACTCTACGATCTCGGCTTGCGTGCGGCAGTGTCGTACCCCAAGAACCGCATGAAAGTTCTGCTGCTGGAGAACATTCACGCGGACGCCGTGGCTGCGTTCGACAAGGAAGGCTACAGCGTGGAAACCGTGGCCGGCAGTCTGGAGGAAGCCGCACTCGCGGAGCGGCTCGCCGATGTGTCCATCCTCGGCATCCGCTCCAAGACACAGGTGACGGAGCGCGCCCTCGCCGGTGCCAGGCGCCTGCTCGCGGTCGGCGCATTCTGCATCGGCATCAACCAGATGGACCTGCACGCCTGCGAACGCAAGGGCGTAGTCGCCTTCAACGCGCCCTTCAGCAACACACGCTCGGTGGTGGAGCTGGCGCTCGCGGAAATCATTTTCCTGCTGCGCGGCATCCCCGAGAAAATCCGCCTCATGGACCACGGTGTGTGGGACAAGTCCGCAAAGGGTGCGCACGAGGTACGCGGCAAGCGCCTGGGGATCGTCGGCTACGGCAACATCGGCATGCAACTCTCGGTGGTGGCCGAATCGCTGGGCATGGACGTGTGCTTCTACGACGTGGCGGAGAAGCTCGCGCTCGGCAACGCGCACAAGTGCACGACACTGGACGAGCTGCTGGATAGTTCCGACGCCGTGACCGTGCATGTGGACGGCCGCAAGGAAAACTCCAAACTCATCGGCGTGCGTGAATTCGCGCGCATGCGGCCGGGCGCGGTGTTCCTGAACCTCTCGCGCGGCCACGTGGTGGATCTCGAGGCGCTGCGCGTGCAGCTGGAATCCGGCCGCTTGCTCGGTGCGGCACTCGACGTGTACCCCGAGGAGCCACACGCCAACGGCGAGCGCTTCGAGCATCCGTTGCGCAAGTCCGCCAATGCCCTGCTCACGCCGCACATCGGCGGCAGCACGCTCGAAGCCCAGCGGGACATCGGCCGCTACGTGAGCAGCCGCATTATTGACTACGTGAATACCGGCAACACCGAAGGCAGCGTGAATTTCCCGCCGCTGCGTCTGCCGCCGCAGGCCGATGCCCATCGCTTGATCCACGTGCACGAGAACGTGCCCGGCATCCTCGCGCAGATCAACCAGGCGCTGGCTGCGCATGGCGCCAATATCCTCGGCCAGTACCTGAAAACCCATGAACGGCTGGGTTACGTGATCACCGACATCAACCGCAATTATTCCGAAACGCTGCTTGACGACATCCGCCGCATTCCCCACACGCTGCGCTTCCGGGTGCTGTATTAGCGCCGCGGGACGGCCGCTGCCGCCGCCGGACGTGAACACACATGGGTGCGGCTGCGGACTTTACCCCGTGCGGCCTGCGCCGCGGCGCAGGCGCCGAACGCTGCGGTGTGGTATAGATTGGGCCGCTTGGCGGCGCGGCAAACACCTCCAACCGCCGGCATTGACAGGCCTTGGAGAGATGTCCGCATGAGCACCGAATGGTTCATCGTGGCCGTGGTCGTGGCAATCGTCGTCACGTCACTCACGGACTGGTTCTTCGGCGGCGTGTTGTTCCACGAGAAATACAAGACTTATCCCGAAATCTGGCGCAACACCGGCAGCGGCAAAGGCGAGAGCCTGGCCATCACCTGGTCCGTACTGCTGGGCGTGCTCACCTGCGTGATATTCATTTACCTTGCCGTGCGGCTCGATGCCCTGAGCTGGGGGCACGCACTCGGCCTGGCGTTCGGCATCTGGCTGCTGGCACCGCTGCCGTTGCTGGTCACCAACGCACTGTTCATCAAAATCCACCCGCTCAACACTTTGTCCAACCTCATCGGTTGGCTGGTCAAGCTGTTGATCTGTGCCGTCGCGGCGCACCTGTTTCTGGGTTAATCGCGGCGCTGCATCGCAACGCAGGGAGACGCTGCATGTCCGAAACCCCCGTTCATCAAGACACCTCCGGCGTACGTTTCCCGCCGCCGCTCTATTACCTCATCGGCCTGATCATGGGCTTCGTTATTCAATATTTCTATGCGATCCATATCGGCAGGCCCGGCCATCGGTTGATCGAGTACGCGCTGGGCGGCATCTGGATTCTCGCCGGACTGTTGCTCATGGCTTGGGCGCTGTTCACGTTCCGGCGTGCCGGCACCAGCCCCATACCGCACGTGCCCACCAAGGTGCTGACCGCGGCCGGACCTTATCGCCTGACGCGCAATCCCATGTACCTGGGGATGACGCTCATCAGCGTGGGCGCGAGCCTCGCCGGCAACGCGCTCTGGCCGCTCTTGTCCGTGCCGGTGGCGCTGGTGCTGATTGACCGACTGGTAATCCGCAAGGAGGAGAAATATCTCGAACGGAAATTCGGCCAGGAATATCTCGGCTACAAGCAGCGCGTGCGCCGCTGGCTTTAAATGGCTTTCCGCATCGAAACCGAGCGGCTGCTGGTCCGCCCCTGGGAGGTGGCGGACCGGCCGGCGTTCGAGCGTTTCGCCGCCGACGCCGAAATGATGCGCTACATCAACGGCGGCCGCGGTTGGGATACGGCCCGCATTGACGCTTGGCTCGCACGCCAGGCGCGGAATCTCGCCCAGCACAGCTGCTGCATGGGCGCCGCGGTGCTGAAGCAGTCCGGCGCGATCAGCGGCGTGGGCGGCATCCAGCCGCTGGAAAATGCCGGCCTCTTCGAGATCGGCTGGTGGATCTGGAAGGACTACTGGAACCGGGGGCTGGCCACGGAAATGGCGCGGGGATTCGTCGCACACGCTTTCAACATCATGCAACTGCCGCAGGTCGTGGCCCTCGTGGACCCGCCCAACGGGGCCTCGATCCGCGTGGCCGAAAAACTCGGCATGCGCCGCCACGGCATCCGCAATGCCCACGAACTGGCGGAACGGTACCCTGAAATCGAAGTGCTGTATTTCACTCTCGCACGCAATCCGGCCGCGTAGAACGCGCTAATCTTGATCCCGGGGCGAGCCAACTGCGTGCTGCATAACACAGTTTTAATCGTGCCTTGAAAGCGCTCCTACCTGTGTTGGCCGTTGCAACAATGCGGACACAATGCACAGCAACAGCAAGCCAATGGCGACCAGTATGCGGGGCGCAGTCCGCCCACATCGGAAATCCAGCCGCAAAAATCGGCCCCGGCGTCTGGCCCAAGCAAAACATCGCAGTCAAGGCGGCGATCACCTGGGTCCACTTAAACAAGCGCATTAGCCGTTGAGAAAATCTCGTCCTCGCTCACCAGCACCAGATTCGCGGCGGCGGCCAGCGGAATATAGGAATCCCTTCCGACGACGCGCTTTTTGCGAATACCACGGCTGGTGTGTTCTTCGATGGCAGTGAAAATTTCTTCCGAGATGCCACCGGTCTCGCGCCCTTCATCCACCACCAGCATCTTGCCGACTTCTTTGGCGTGCTTGGCAATCAAATCCACGTTGAGCGGCTTGAGCCAGCGCAAATCCAGAATGCGGGTCTGTTTGCCGGTTTTTGCTTTGAGCTTCATTGCCACGCGCAGCGACATGGGTACGCCATTGCCGAAGGTGACGATCAACAAATCCTTCGCATTCGGGTTATAGACCCGCGCGTCGCCCAGAGGAATGGCGCGATCCGGCGTGGGGTAGTCGCAGAGCCACTGGTTGTCCTTGGGTGCGTACAAATCCTTGGCCATGTATAGCGCGATGGGTTCGAGCCACAGCACCACGCGGCCGTCCACTTTCGCGAGCGCCGCGCAGGTGCGCAGCATCATGGCCGCGTCGTCACCGCGCGAGGCGCAGGCGATCACCACGCCGGGAATGTCGCGCAGCGCGGTGAAGCTGTTGTCGTTGTGGAAATGGCCGCCGAAGCCTTTCTGGTAGCCGAGCGCCGCGATGCGCACTACCATGCCGTTTGAATACTGCGCGTTGGAAAAGAATTGCAGCGAGGCGGCCTCGCCACGGATCTGGTCGCAGGCATTGTGGAAATAGGCGAGGTACTGGATTTCGGGAAACGGCAGCAGGCCCATGTAAGCCGCGCCCTGGGCCATGCCGAGTATGGTCTGCTCGTCCAGCAATGTGTTGAACACGCGCTGGCCCTTGAAGGTCTTGTACAGGCCCGAGGTCACGGTATAGACGCCGCCTTTCTGCGCCACGTCCTCGCCGAACACGGTCATCCCGGGATACTTCGCCATGAGATCGAAGAGCGCGCGGTTCAACTGGATGGACAGATGCCGCGGCGGCTGTTTCTCCGGCAGCATATCTTCACCGCCGAATGCGGCGAGACGTGCTGCTCCCGAAGCCGGGCGCACGGCTTCCGCATTCACCTCGTCCGGGTGATACGGCGCCAATGGCGCCATGACTTCTTCGGCGGTGGTCAGCTTCGGTCGTTTTGCGGCCTTGAGCGCAGCCTCGTGCACGCGGGTGCGTGCCACTTCGTAAGCCGCCAGCAATTCGGGCGGCGAATACGCGCCCGATTCCAGCGCGATGCGCGCCGATACCAGGAGCGGATCACGCGCTTCCGTGGATTCCAGTTCGTCCGCGCTCTTGTATTCCGTTTCCGCGTCGGTGCCGGCGTGGCCCAGGAGACGCACGAGTTTCAAGTGCAGGAACACCGGGTGGCGGTGCGCGCGGCAATACTCCACGGCTTCCAGGGTTTTCGCGTACGCGTCCACCACGTCGGTGCCATCGGCGGCGATGTATTCGAGTCCCGCACGGTCACTGTAATTGGCTTCGATCCAGCCGGCGGGCGTCT
Source organism: Gammaproteobacteria bacterium (assembly GCA_035279405.1). Lineage (NCBI taxonomy): Bacteria > Pseudomonadati > Pseudomonadota > Gammaproteobacteria > Gammaproteobacteria bacterium. The sequence continues at coordinate 105,842 of DATEHU010000040.1, read as the reverse complement.
TCACCGAGATGCCGATGGCGTTGTCTTCGCACATGAAAAGGATCGGACAGGGCAGTTTCTGGAACGCAGTCCATTGCGCGGCGTTGATCGCGCCTACGGCAGTCGAATGGTTCGCGCTGGCGTCACCGAAACTGCACACCACGATGCTGTCTTCGGGAATCGGCAGCTTCGCACCGATGCGTTGCGCCTGGCCTATGGCGACCGCCGTACCGACCGCTTTCGGCAAATGGCTGGCAATCGTCGAAGTCTGCGGCGGCACCCACAAGGGCACCGAGCCCCAAACCTTGTGACGTCCACCGGAAATCGGGTCCTCGCTGGACGCGGCCAGCGACAGGGCGGTGTCGTACACCATATCTATGCCGAGTTTACGCGCGCGCTCCTGCATGAACGCGCCGCTGCGGTAATGCAGGAACGCGATGTCGGTGTGGCGCGTAACGCGGCCCACGGCAGCATTGCCCTCGTGGCCGGAACTGCCGATGGTGTAGAAGCCTTCGTTGCGCGCGCGCATGGCGCGGGCTTCGAGGTCCTGATGCCGCGACAGCATCTGCGATTCGAACAGTTCCCTGAAATCCCTGACTGTGAGCGCGACGCCCGCACGCATGGCATCGCGATCTGACGGCTTGCGCGTGGGTGTTGCAGTCCATCCCTGCACAAAGTGAATGAAATTCTGATCCACGATTTCCGCGCGGTTGATGCTGCGCGTAGCGGCGCGGGCGAATCCACTGCTGCCCGACTGTTGGCTCATGTCCGAACCTGGAACCGGACAGCCTGCGACGCCAGGCTGACAAAACCGGGCTGGGCCTGCACGCGTTCAAACCAGTTGCGTACCGCCGGGTAAGCAGACAGCTCAAACCCGCCGTCTGCGGCGCAGTGTGTATAGGCAAACAGGCTGATGTCCGCAACCCCATAATCCGCACCGGAGAAAAACTTCTGCTGCTGCAAATGCTGCTGCATGACGTCCAGGGCCTGGTATCCGCGCGCGTGCAACTGCGGCAGATCCCGCCGCCGCGAATGATCCGCAGGCAGATACTTCATGATGAAACGCGCCACCGCGATATACGGCTCGTGGCTGTATTGCTCGAAGAACATCCACTGCAACGCCTGTGCGCGTTGCCAACGGTCGGCGGGCCAGAGCCGGCTGCCTTCCGCGAGAAAAATCATGATGGCATTGGATTCGGATAAAAACTTGCCGTCCGGCAATTCCAGCAACGGAACTTTGCCGTTGGGGTTTTTCGCGACAAATTCCGCGGTCCGCGTTTCACCGCGAGTGCTGTCTATTTCCACCCAGGCATAAGGCAACTGCAGCTGCTCCAGTGTCAGGCGCACCTTGTAGCAGTTCCCGGAACTCCACATTCCATAAACGGTGTAGGGCATGGCGGCGCGGGCGGAACCGGTGGTGGATTGCTTCTCAGTCATAGGCCGGAATTACAAGTGGCTTTGCTTGTTGACGGCTGCGCGGGTGAGGAGTGAGGAGCAAGAAAAATAAAATCGCGGCTCTTCCAACTCCTCACACCTCACTCCTCACCCTTCACTTCTTCAGAACGCATTAACGCCGGTCAGTTCCTTGCCAATCACCAACTGATGCACGCTCTCGGTGCCCTCGTAGGTAATGACGGATTCCAAATTGAGCGCGTGGCGGATGGGGCAGAATTCGGTAGTGATGCCGGCGCCGCCCAAAAGGTCGCGCGCGTCGCGGGCGATGTCGAGCGCCATGCGCACGTTGTTCCATTTGGCGAGCGACACCTGGCTGGGATGCAACTTGCCGGAGTCTTTGAGCCGCCCAAGCTGCAGCGCCAGCAATTGCGCGCCGGTAATCTTGCGCGCCATCTCCGCCATGCGCACCTGTGCCAATTGGTTGTGGTTTAGCGGTCGGCCAAATAATTCACGAGTCTGGGTGTATTCCAGCACTTCCTTCAGGCAAGCCTGCGCCGCACCGATGGCGCCCCAGGCGATGCCGTAACGCGCCTGCGTGAGACAGGACAGCGGACCCTTCAGGCCTTTCACATTCGGCAATACGTTGGTTTCAGGCACATGCACGTTGTCGAAATACAGCGCCGATGTGACCGAAGCGCGTAGCGACATCTTGTGGTGCACTTCCGGCGCGTCAAAGCCTTTCATGCCCTTCTCGACCAGGAAACCGCGGATGCCATCGTCGGTCTGCGCCCACACCAGCGCCACGTCGGCGATCGTGCCGTTCGTGATCCACATCTTGGCGCCGTTCAGCACCCAGTCGCCGCTCTGCTTCTTCGCGTGGGTTTTCATGTTGGCGGGATCGGAACCGCCGTGCGGTTCGGTCAGACCGAAACAGCCGATCTTCTCTCCGCGTGCCATCGCCGGCAGCCAGCGCTGTTTCTGTTCCTCGGAGCCGTAGCTAAATATCGGATACATCACGAGCGAGGATTGCACCGACACGAAACTGCGCAGGCCCGAGTCGCCGCGCTCCAGTTCCTGACAGATCAAACCGTAGGCCACGCCGTTCAAGCCCGCGCAATCGTAGCCGCGGATGGAACTGCCGAGCAGTCCCAGCGCGGCGATCTCGGGAACCAGCTCTTTTGGGAAACGTGCGTCTTCAAAGGCCTTGCCGATGATGGGCAGCACTTTCTCGTCCACGAAACGCGCAACGCTCGCCTGCGCCAGGCGCTCCTCTTCGCTCAGCTGGCCGTGGATGTCGTAGAGGTCTAGGGGATTCAGGGATTTCAAAACGGTCTCCGTTAAAAAACGGCGCCTATAATATCGCAATCGCTTTGGGAGTTCAGTGCTCTAAGAAGGAGCCCTCATGAAATATCTCCTGATTACTGGACTTGCCTTATTTACCTGGATCGCATGTAACGTCGCATCCGCAGAAATTACATTCAAAGGTGAATCTCCTGAACTGAAAGCAATCATCCCTAAGAACAATGACATCACGCCGGGCGCCTCATTAAAAGATGGGACAGAAGCGATACCGCAAGTTGCGCAAACAAAAATTGTTGCACTTGTATCTGCTATTTATGCAGCCTACAAGAAAAACTGCAGCCTGGAGCAATGCGACGAACCTTCATCGTCGTTTTATGGGCCAATTTTTCGACTGAGAGCTCCAAATGACGAGACCTTGTATGTTTTTGAGACCATGTCGTATTACGGAGGAATCAACTATTTCCTTATTTTATTCGACAAAAAAACAGCCAGAATCACTGTAAGTCCGCCATCCATTTACGCGAAGTGGCTGGACATGTTTTATGGCGACAGCGCAGGATTGTTACAGAGACCGTTTGTTAATTTCTCGAAGATTGGTGGAAGCGAAACGCTTGTCGTGGAGGATTATGCGCATAATGGCGACGCGTACAATGCCGCCCTATATCGGTATTTCTGTATTCAGAACAACCTTGCCTTGACGCCGATTCTTACGGTTGAACGTCGCGCACTATGGCCATTTGAAAAAAATGGTTCTGCGAATATCCTGATTAGGAACCTTCGACTTTTGAAGAACCATGTCGCAGAAATCAACGTATATCTGCAAAGTCTTACGAATAACCAAAATTCGCGTCTTGTAGGCAAAGTTATTTTGCAAGCTTCGGCTTCTTGTGAGCCGTATCACATAGTCAAAGTAATACCTCTTGATAATGAATTTAAGAAATTCAGTGATGCCCTAATAACAGTGTCGGAAACCGACATAAACAAGTTCATTGTCACGGGCGATGATTTATTTTACTAGCCCGTCATTAGACAGATCACCCGACCTGCTCTCCATCGCTGCACACACTTCCGGCGCATGGGCGAAGACGTCGGCAAACAACCAAACGGGGCGGGCCGCGCGCGAAAGCCGCCTAGCGTAGGGTACGCATCGTGACGAGCGGACCGTTAGAATGACGCGGCCACCGTCCATGAAAGCCCGGAGCAAAACCGCATGCACCTGTTGACGCTCATCGGCGTGCTCGTGGTCATCGTCGGCTTCGCGCTCAAGGTGAACCCGCTACTGGTGGTGACGGTCGCCGGAATCGCCACGGGTTTCGCCGGCGGACTGCATCCGGTGGCCATCATCAGCGAATTCGGGCGCGCCTTCACTGAGAACCGCTACATGGGGCTGGTGTGGCTCACGCTGCCGGTCATCGGCCTGCTGGAACGCGGCGGCCTCAAGGAACGCGCGCAGGAATTGATTTCCCGCATCCACAGCGCCACCACCGGCCGCGTGCTGCTCCTGTACCTCGCGATCCGCCAGCTCACCGCCACCATCGGCCTGACATCGCTCGGCGGACAAGCGCAGATGGTGCGCCCGCTGATCGCGCCCATGGCGGAAGCCGCGGCGGAAGCACGTTTCGGCGCGCTGCCGGACCAGACTCGCTATTTAATTCGCGCGCACGCCGCCGCCGTGGATAACGTCGGCGTATTTTTCGGTGAGGATATTTTTCTCGCCATGGGTTCGGTACTGCTCATCAAGGGCGTGCTGGACGCGAACGGCATTCATCTCACTCCGCTGCACATCGCGCTGTGGGCGATTCCCACCGCCGTGGCGGTATTCATCATTCACTCGGTGCGTCTGATGCTGCTGGATCGCAGGCTGCGCAAACAATTAACGACTATTTCGAACTCGCCTCTCCCCCACGCACGTGGGGGAGACGGCAAGGGTGAGGGGGCGCCAGAGGTATGAAACTAATGCCTTTCTCAAAATCCGTTCGCCCTGAGCGTAGTGCCGAAGGCACGAAGTCGAAGGGTATCGGATTCGAGAATATCCTGCGTTTCGACTTCGCGGAGCTGCGCTCCGCTACGCTCAACACGAACGGTTCGAAATCTTGAGATACGTTCTCATGAAAAACCATTCCATTTATCTTGACGCGAGCCGCCCATGATCCGGCTGGAATACGTTTATGTTCTCGCCGGCCTGCTGTTCGGCGTGGCCGCGGTGCTCGAATACCTCGACCGCGCCAATCCCAAACGCCTGCGCAAGACCGTGTTCTGGGCAATCTACAGCATCACCTTCCTATTCGGTTCGGTGCTGCCGCCGTTCGTGACCGGCTGCCTGGTGATTCTCATGGCGCTGGTGACCGGCTGGAAAGACCTCGGCATGAGCAAAGTGTCCACGGCGGCCGAACCGGAGCGCCGGCAAAGCGCGGCGCGCCTCAAGGACAAATTATTTATCCCGGCGCTGTGCATTCCGTTCGTGACTTTTCTCGGCACACTGGTGCTGCCGAAGATCGTGATCGCCGGTCATCCGCTGGCCACCGCCGGCAACGCCACGCTCGTCGGCCTGGGCCTGTCCGTGGTCGTGGCGTTCTTCGTCGCACTGTGGCTGTTCCGCCAGCGATTCGCCACCGGACTTCACGAGGGCCGGCGGCTGTTGACGGCCGTGGGCACGGTGACGGTGTTGCCGCAACTGTTGGCTGCGCTGGGCGCACTGTTCGCCGCGGCCGGCGTGGGCCAGGTGGTCTCCGGCCTGGTCACGGATTTCATCCCGGCGGACGCGAAGTTCCTGGTGATCGTGGCCTTCGCGGTGGGCATGGCGCTGTTCACCATGATCATGGGCAACGCCTTCGCGGCATTTCCGGTGATGGTCGCAGGCGTGGGCCTGCCGCTCATCGTGCACAAGCTCGGCGGCGATCCCGCCATCATGGCGGCCATCGGCATGCTCTCCGGTTACTGCGGCACGCTCATGACGCCCATGGCCGCGAACTTCAACATCGTGCCGGCGGCGCTCTTGGAATTGCCGGACCAGAACGGCGTCGTTAAAGTGCAGATTCCCACCGGTCTGATGTTGCTTGGAGTCAATATCCTGCTGATGTATTTCCTGGTGTTCCGCTTCTGATTGTGGGAGCGGCGATGACCGCCATGGATGGCGGAAATACAGATTTTGCAGGAGCAAAAATCTGCACTCGCCGCGAAATAAATACAACATCGCGGCTAAAGCCGCTCCTACAATTTATTTGCAACCATACGCTCCCGTTGTTTCGGCGGGCAGCGCACGGAGCCATAGGAGCAGAACACGCAGCAGTCGCCGGGTTTCGGTTTCAACAACGTGCCGCAGTGCGGGCACTCCCAGAAGTGCTGACAAGCATCCGTCGGCATCTGCGCTTCGGTATTCCGGCCACAGAGCGGGCAGGTGAGAACGGACGTGAGGATCGGCAAGCGTGCAGTCACACAGGCAGCTTAGGACCGGACAACTGCGCACACAAGCGCAATGCCTCAGGCGTGCAGCAAGCGCAAACTCGTCCAACCCACGTACAGGCCGAAACCTGCGAGCATCACGACGCTCACGTAGGCGACCCAGACGATGGCGGACAGGGCTTTGCGCCCCACCCAACGGAACGCGTAGGTGAAGGCTGCGGCATACAGGCTGCCGGTGACAAAGAAGGTGGCGATGCCGGGCCAGCCCCAAGCGGTATAAAGGAGTGAGCCGTTCGCCAGCCACCAGGCGAATGAAAACGGGCTGGTCACGGTCGTGAAAATGCCGAGCTTCATGGAGCCCGGCGTAGCGCCGGTCTGCAGACCGGCATGCCGCGTCTGCCACGTGCGCCAGGCCATCCACAAGAGCAGCGCCGCCCCCACAAGCCCCAGTATGCCCACTGCGTGCGGGCGGTGATCGAGAAACGCGATGACACCGATGATCGCAAGGCCGAGCCATAGCATGTCGCCCAGAATCGCACCGGCCGCCATCAGCAGTGATTCCCTGACCCGACCGCGCATCGCGCAATTCGCCATGATGGTCGTGACCGGCCCCGGCGGCGCCGCGATGCTGATCGCAAGCAGCGCGCCGCCCAACACCGCGTGCCACATGGACAAATGCAGGATTGGTTGCATATTCAGTGTTCGGCGCTCAGGTCGCGCATTGAATTGGGCGGCGACGTATATTCAACATGACTGAAATCCCCCCTCTATCGTACTTCGCTTGTTGGCTGCGCAATCCTGCTTCGCCAAAAGTCCAGCCCATACATCCTGTATGGGCGTTCGCGGCGTTGCCGCTCACCCTGCTTCGTCCGAAAGTCCAGGGCAGCCCTGCACACTCTGCCATCCTGCGCCGTGTACAGGTCCAGGGAGACCATCCATGGTCTCCCGCACAGCGCGTCGCGCTGTGCCCATGGCTGCCCGCTCGGAGCGTCGCTCCTCGCCCCCCTTTGCAAAGGGGGGAAGCGCGCCGAGCGCGCGGGGGGATTTGTCACGGATGGTCATTTTGCCGGGAGCGTTCAGCGCGCGTCAGGCGCCAGCGCCTGGCAGCCGTAACACAGGTTCAGGAATGGTCCATGGTAGACAAAACGCATGTAGCCGGTGAGATCGGAACGCTCTGCCTGCAGCGCCAAGGCGTAATAAGTGTAGCCAAGCTCCAGCGACAGGCCGTCAATCAGCGGATGCAGTGCTGACAGCGTGTAGCGGTTCAAATGGCCGCGGATGCCATTCACCGTCATCTTGAAATACGAGGCTTCAGACCGGAACTGCCAGCCGTGCACATCGTACAGGCCGCGCAGACCCACGACCGGTAATGGCGCCTGGGCATCCGCTGATTTGGACACGCCGCTGTTCTGGTCCGACAGTCCGACCGTGAAATGCGTGGCGTGCACGCCCGCGGCGATGCTCAAGCTCCAGGGATAGTCCGCCACGATGGCATAACGATATAACAGCGAATCGGTGCGCACGTCCGTAAACGTGCCGACCGTGGTGTTGAGCGTGTAATTCACACCGCCGTAAACGATGTTTTCGTCGATCACGCGGCTGCCGGTACGGCGCAGATCGAAGTAATTGAATTCCAGCGAGGAACGCGCGTCAGAGCGGTAACCCAAGGCCGCCTGCGGCACCACGCGCCGCCGCGGCAGATTGAGATCGGATTCCAGGTGCAGATTGGTTCCGACCGCTCCCTGCGGCGCATCCAGGCGGATGTTGGTCGAAGCCTTGGGATCGAATGCACCGAGACTCGCGAACCAGCCGGATTCGTTCGCGGCCAACGCCGCGACTGGCGCCAGACACAGCCACGCGGCCGTTATTCCCAGAAGCACAGGTCGTTGATGCATGTCAGCGCTCGATGCTGTATATCAAATCCGCGCCGCTCGCGAAACCGGTCTCGGCTTGGAGCATCCAGCGCGCACTCAGCGTGTACTGCAGGCGCAGCGTGTTGAACGGTTGGCCGAATACCGTACCGTAGCTGATGTACAGCCGCGGCGACAGGTATTTGCCGAGGAACACGGCGGGTGCACTGCTGCCGCTGGCAAGCGTCACATTCTGCACGCTCACGTCCTTGACGCCGATCTGCTCGCCGAGTTCCGACGCCAGCAATTGGCCGCCGGCGATCTGGGTGATATCCGAAGCCGTGGTGGGCGGCGCGCTGATCAGCGGCGAGAGGCTCTGGTTGACGCCGGTCTGGCCGGTGAGCAGATAGGCCAGCATCTGCGACTGCGGCAGCGGCGGCTGCGAAAACAGCGACACCTTGGGATGCCGCAGACTGCCGCGCACGATGACGCCGACTTTCTGTTCGCTGGCGCCGGGCGCCACGGTCACCGGATGCGCCGGCGGGCGGATGGCGCGGATGTCGAGGGCCGGGTTGTCAATCGCGCCGCCGCTGAACAGCAGGCGGCCGCGGTCAATGTTGAGCTTCTGGCCGTAGGCGGTGAATTTCCCGCCCAGGATTTCGAGCGTGCCGTTGCCGATAGTCGCATGGCCCGGCTCGTCCACCGCCTGCACGCTGCCGGCGATGCGGCCGGTGAGCCCGAATCCGTCGAAGCGCACGTCCGGTCCCATGATGGCGCGCACCTTGGCGTGCACGCGCCATTTGCCCGGCGCCGGGGTTTTTGCGCCCACGATTACCTGGTCCGGAGACACGCCTGCGGTCTGGCTGAGGTCGCGTGGCTGGAGTTTCGCGCTTGGCAGCGTGACATCGCCGTTCAGCCAGAGGTCGTAATTGTCGAGCTTGAGATCCAGGGCCGGCGACACCGCCACCTGCGCTTCCGGCGTATTCACCGCGCGGAAATTATCCCCGGTCAGTTTGCCCTGGGCCTGCCAGTGGTTCGCGCTGCGCGTGGCGCTGCTCGTCCAGGCAAGATTGCCGTTGCCGGAACGCGCGCTGCCATCGAGCTGCAAATGACCACCATCGCCCTGGAGCTTGAGCAGGATGTCGGTGATGTGCAGGCCGTAGCGCGGCACGCTCAACTCGCCGTCGCTGAGCACCGCGCTGCCGTCAAACAACGGATCCGAGGGCGTGCCGCTCAACACCAGATTGACGTCGAGTTTGCCGTTCACCGCACCGACCGCCGGCACCAAGGCGGGAATCAGCTGAAAGTCGCGCAGTTCGCCGCGGATATTGCCGCTCAGCGCGTCGCCCGAGGCGCGCGCGATACGCGATTGCATGTTCAGATAACCGCCGTCCGCCAATGACCAAGTGAGTTCCCCCGTGCTCTGCTCATCATTGGATTGCAGCTTGACGTTGCCGGAGGTGTAGGCGAGCAGGGTCACGCGCTGGCGGTTGACGACGCTGTGAATCCCGCCCGGCGACAGACTGGCGGCGAGATCAAGACTGCGCTTGCCGTCGGCTTCCTGGACATGCAGCGTACCGCCGAAGCTGCCGTCATACGCGAGGCCCTCCGGCAGCAGCGCCTGCAAGTCACTCATGGGCACCGCAGTGATGAGCGCGTCCGCCTGCCAATGTCCGGGCTGCCACTCGGCCTGCACGCAGGTACCGGCACCGCCTTGCTTCACACAGGCTTGCGGCAGGCTGAAATGCGCCGCGGCGATACGCGGCTGCCACGGCGTCGAGTTCTTCCATTCTCCAGCGTCGCGCGGTGACAGCGTGACCTCGGTGAGATCGCCCTGCCACACGCGGTTCGCGTAACTGCCGCGGCCGGCGAATTGCACATTTCCATAGGGCGAAGCAAGCGCGAGTTTGAGCTGCTGGTCCAGCGGCGCGCCCGTGGCTTCGCCGTCGGCGGAATCAATCCTGAGCCTTCCGATCTGCGCACCCGCAACGTGCATGCTCGCGTTGCTCGTCGGAGCCGTTCCTGCAAGGCTCGCCTGCAACTCCAGCTTCTGCACGCTGTCGTCTGCGTACTGCAGGTTCCGGCCCTGGAGGCTGAAACTCAACTGGGGTACCGCGCCGGATAAATCCGCTTGGCCGCTGCTGTGCAAATCCCCGTGAATGCCCGGCCAGAGCGAGGCGAGGTCCGGGGCGTCGAGCGTCCAGGCAAGTTGCGCATGCCGGCCGTATTCACCGTCGAGTTGCAAGCGGTTTTTGCCGGACTGCACTTGCAGCCGCTGGAACTGCCAGAGGCCCGCGTGGTGACTCACGCTGCCGGAGGCAAGCACCGGCACCCCGCGCAGCTCGCCGTCAAGGCGCGTCACCTGCACATTCCAGTCCGCGCGCGGTCCGAGCCGCCCCGAGAGCCGCGCATCGAAGTTGAGCGCGCCCGGAAAATCCGGATACAGGGCCGCGGGATTGAGCTGCTGCGCGACGACCGTGAATCCCCAGTTCTGGCCAGACACGTGCGGCACCCGGCCTTGTGCCTGTATCCGGCCGCCGAGCCAGGCGGCATTGAAGCGGTCCACGACCGTGAGCGCCGCATCGCCGTGGCCACGGAACTGAAGATCCATGGGCGGCAGCGGCTGGCCGCGCTTGAAATTCGTCAGGGCAAGCTGGAATTTGCGCGTGCTCGCCGTGAGTTGCCAGGCATGCGGCGCTGCCAAATGAACGCCGCCTTCGGCCTTGAATTGGCCGCCGTTGTCGAGCGCGCCGTCGAGACTCAACAGCACCTGATGCGCTTTGGTAGTCAATGTGAGATTGCCGCGCGGCGATGTGAACCACGGCTTGCCCGTCAGGGGCAGCGGCAATGCCTGCCATTCGCCATGCAGCGTCGGCTGCCATCGGCCCTGTACGTAACGCACCTGGCCGGCAAGTGCGAAACGTGTGCGGGTCTGCGCACGCGCCAGATTCAGGCTGCGGATTTCGAGCACGCGGTCGGCCCAGCTCAGATCCACGTGGCTTTGCCACAGTCCATAGACGGGTTCGCGCGCGTCGATGTCGCCGGTAAGCACCGTGGCCTGCGCATCGCCCTGCAACCGCAAAGCCCCGCGTGCAGTGAGTTGCGGCCAGTCGTCGCGCAGATGCTGCGGATCGAAATCGCTGAATTCCAGCGTACCGTCCCAGGACGGCGCGGTGAACAGCGCATGGATTTGCGCCGCGACCTGCAGCGGGAACGGAGCCGTCAAGGATCCGCTGAGAACCACCCGTTGCTCATCGCCCACAAGGCTCGCCCGCCCCGCGAATGCCGGCCACTGCGGCAGATGCAACTGCCACTGCAGTTGCCCCTTGATATGCTCGCCCGGCTGGAATTGCCAGTCACCGTCGCCGGCCACGTGCAGTTGGGCACCGCTGGCCCGCAATCCACTCACCGACCACGCGTGGTTATCGAGTCGGATCGCGAACTGCGCTTCATTCACGGTTAGCGGCTGTGCCAGGCCGGGCGCTTCGATCTGCAGGTTCTGAAGCCTGAGCTGCTGCACGTTGATGGCCACTGGCAGGTGCGGCGGCTGCGGGCGCACCAAACGGAAATGCGTTGCACCCGTGCCGGACTTGAGTGTGACTTGCACCGCGTTCAAATCCAGGCGCGTGATGTTCAGCTGTCGCCCCAGCAATGCCGAAATTCGCCATTCCATGGCGATACTGCCGATCCGGGCGTCGAATGTCGGGGCGTGCACCTGCACGTCGCCGAGCGTGATCGGTCCGGAGAGTGAGCCCTGCACCGTTCCGACACTGAGCTGGCCGGAGTAACGCGCAACCAACTGCGTCACGCTCCAGCGCAGCACGGTTTCGCTGTGCAGCGCGAACAGCACCGTGCCCGCGATCAGCAGAATGAGCGCGGCTGCAGCAATGGCCACGATGCGCTTGATCACAAATCCGTCCCGATGCTGATGTGGATGCGCACGCGGTCGAGGTCGGGGCGCTTGATGGGATGCGCGAAATCCAGGCGCACCATGCCCACGGGCGTGCGCCAGCGCAGGCCCGCGCCCACGCCTTTCTCCAGCGAGGTATTGAAGGAATTGAACACGTTGCCCGCGTCCACGAACGCCGCCACACCGAATACCGGCCCCAGCATGTGGTCTACCTCCACGCTGCCGACCATCAGATCCTTGCCGCCGATGACGTTGCCGTATTGATCGGTCGGTCCGATGGAATTGTAGGCGAAGCCGCGCACCGTCATGTCGCCGCCGGTGAAGAAGCGCTGTGACAGCGGCAGGGCGTCGAAATCCCGCGTCGCCGTGGCCCCGACTTCACCGCGCAACAATAAACGCGTACGCGGCGCGATCGTGAAGATCAGCTTGGCGCTCAGGTCGGCGCGCAGGAAACTGGTGCTGGAGCCGAGCGCCTGGCTCGCACCGCGGATATCCAACGACAAGCGATAGCCATGGGTCGGAAATATCGGATCGTCGGTCACTACGCGCGAGAACGTGCTACCCGGCAATAGCAGCGTGCTGATGCTGCTGGGGCTGGCCGCGTAATCGCTGCGGTTGTGCGACAGTTGCACATATTGGTTCCAGGACCAGTCGTTGAGGGTGGTCAGGCGGTTCACTCCAAGTGCAGTGGTGTAGGCCACGCCGCTGCCCAGGATCTGGCGCACGTTGGCCACGCTGTACACCAGCGTCGGTCCGTTGGGTGTGGGCACGGTGTAGCTCACCTGCGTGCTGGCCAGCACGTGCGAATACTGTCCAAGCACCGAAAATTTATGGCCCTGGTCGTTGAGGCGGCGGTTCTCCCAACCGAGCGTCATGCGCGGTCCGGTGTCGGTGCCGTAACCCAGGCCGAGCACGTACTTGTTGCGCTTGCGCGGGCTGAGCGTGATCACCACCGGGATGTGCTGCGCGGGGCCCGCGGCGCCGCGCTGCGGCTGCACCTGCACGAGGTCGAAGTAGCCGGAATCGTTGAGCGCGTACTCGAGTGCCAGCAGCTTGCCGCCGTCATACGGGTCGCCTGGCTTGAACGTCACGTATTGCGCCAAGAACTTCGAGTCCATGAAATCCTGCTCGAACGTGACTGCGCCGAAGTAATACTGCTCGCCGGTGTCGAGATGCAGCTCGACATCCGCCCAGTGCGCGGCCGGATCCACGCGCAGCACGCTGATCTCGTACTTGGCGTCGAGATATCCGCGGTGCGTGGCGATGTCGAGCAGCCGCTGCTTCACCTGGGAGTAGAGCGGCTGATTCAGTTGGCTGCCGGATTTGAGCGGCAGCGCGGCCAGATATCTGGTAAACGCCGCATCGCTCTTGCCCGGGCCGCTCACCGTTATATCCACGTTCCGCAATTCCACCGGAGCGCCGGGATTGACCGTATAGATGACGCTCCAGCCGCTTTCGGTCTGCTTGAGATCGCTGACAACCTGCGCCTGGTAATAGCCAAAAGGTTGCAGCGCGGTTTTGATCTCGGCCGGCGCGCGCGCATTCATCTGCTCCACCAGCGCGTCGTTGAGGTTGGGCGCGTCCTTGTAGGCGTTGATGCTGAGATAGGCGAGCACGTTGTTGAGCAACTCGCCGCTCACCCCCTGCACCTGGATTTGCACCTGCGGCACGGCTGCGTGCGCGCCCACGCTCACCGCCAGCAGCACCAGCCAGGCTGCGCAGTGAACCGGAAACCAGCGCAGGCTTCGCCTGCCGCTCATGAGTCCATCGCGGGCGTAAAGCCAAACACCCGGCCGTAGAACGCAAGCTCCGCTTCGAGCGTGCGTTGCAGCGTCTCGCGGCGGCGGAAGCCGTGGCCTTCCTCGGGGAATTCCAGACATTCGACCGGCACCTGGTTGGCGCGCAAAGCCTGCGCCATGCGTTGCGTCTGATCGGGCGGCACCACCTTGTCCTTGAGGCCCTGGAAAAATATCACCGGACAGCGGATGTTCGACGCCGCGTACAGGGGCGAACGTGCTTTATATATTTCACGCGCGGCAGGCCAGGGACCCAGCAGACTGTCGCCGTAATGCGCCTCGAATTTGTGGGTGTCGCGCATTGCGCTTTCGAGTTCGCTGATGCCGTAATACACCGCGCCGGCGTGGAAAAAATCGTGGAACGCCAGGGCGCAAAGCGTGGTAAAGCCGCCGGCACTGCTGCCGCTGATGGCCAGGCATTGGGGATTCACCAACCCGCACTCGACGAGGCAGCGCGCAGCCGCCACGCAGTCCTCGGCGTCCTTGATGCCCCACTGCCCGCACAGGCTTGCGCGGTAGGCGCGACCGAATCCGCTGCTGCCGCGATAGTTCACGTCCGCGACCGCGAAACCGCGGCTGGTCCAGAACTGCACGCGCAGTTCCAGGCCGTTGCCGCTCATGGCCGTCGGGCCGCCGTGGCACTTCACCAGCAGAGGCGGCTTTTCGCCGGCTGAAGCGCGGTATTCCGGGTTGTGCGGTGGGTAATACCAGCAATACAAAGTCTCGCCGTTGCTCGTCGGGAAACTCATGAACTCGGGCGCGCTCAGATATCCCGCCGGAACCCGCTCCGCATCCTGCGTGAGCCGCAGCTCGCGCTTGCCGTCACTCCAGATCACCGCGGGCGGATGCGTGCTGTCGGCGGCCAACAATGCCAACTGATTGCCCTGCACGTGCAGATGTTCGATCTGGCTGTATTGGGGCTGGCTTGATTGCACGGCACCATCCGCGCCGATGTGCACAAGTTCGGAACCACCCTGACGCCAACGCACCGCGTACAAACTGCCATCGTCCCGGAACCCGTAACTCGACATGCCGAAGTTCCACTGCGCAAAACCGTAGTCCATGGCGTCGCGTGTGACTGCGTTCAGCTTGTCATCCGCATGCTTATATATGTTCCAGAAGCCATCACGGTCCGAAATAAAATGCAGTGCGCCGTCCGGCGCGAACTGCGGCTGGAAAATGGATTCTTCCGTACCGCCGGCCACTCGCCGCGGATCGCTCGGCATGCCGTCGGCATCGAATGCGGCAAGCCACAGTTCGCAACCGTCCCAGGGCATGAGCGGCGGGTTCCAGCACAGCCAGGCCAACTGCCGGCCATCCGGACTCAAGGCCGGCGAGCTGTAAAAGTCAAAACCCTGCGCCAGTGTATCCAGATGCCCGTCAGCCAAGCCGATTGAAACCAGCGTATTGCGCAGCGCGTGCGCAGCTTGGCGATGGTCTTCGCCCACCGCAATCAGGCGATGGCGCGGCTCATCCAATTGCAGATCGGCAAACCGGCAACCGGACACTTTGGTCAGGATTTGCGGCGTCCCGCCGGCCAGTGCCTGACCGTAAATCTGCTGATCCGCGTCATTGACGAAATACGCAGTGTCCATGGTTACCGCGAACGCGCCGCCGCCATACTCGTGCACGCGGCTGCGCACGCTGAACGGCACGGGCGTGACATCGTGCGGGGGTTCGCCCGGCCGGGCGCGCACCAGCACCGAGCGACCGTTTTCCGCGGGCCGGCTTTCCAGCCAATAGACGTGCTCGCCCGCGACGCGCGGCTGGGCGAGCCGCACGCCACCGGCCGCAATCAACGCGGCGCTCAGCGGCGAGCGCCAGCTGCCACAGGCCGCGAGCTGCAGCGCGCGCTTCATGCGCCATCGCCTGTGAGCTGGAAATCCCGGGTTTCGAGGCGCCGGCCTTCGGCATCAAAACGCCGCTCGGCGAAATGCAGATCCCCGTTGCGCGCGCGCAGGATCGCGTTCGAGCAGCGCGTGCCGTACTCCGGATTGACCACGAACACCGGCGAGATCTGCCGCTCACGTTCTGCGCCGATACCGGTATCGGGCAACTCGTTCGCGGATGCGGGCATACGGTCGGCCAGCAACAGCATCAACTCTTCTATCGTTGGCGTGCCGCGCTGCAGCAGTGTTTCCAGTCGTGACTTGCTGAGTGTGACCTTTGGCCAGTGCGTATCGAGCAAGTGATTGCTCAATCCGTGGACGCCTGGACTGATCGGTTGCGGTGTTTGTTCGCCGCGGTTGGAAAAATACCACAGTGAATCTGCATCGCCGACAATCAGGCTGAACGGCGCATAGTCATGGGCATGTCGCTGAATCGCTGCCAGATAATCCTGTGGCAGCATCGTGCCGCGTAAAAAATCGGCGGTGAGTTCCCCGCGGGATCGCGGACCTTTTTTAGGCACCGGGCCTTCGCGGTAATTGGTGACCAACGCGAAGCGTGCACCAGCGGTCACGCCGAGCCAAGTGCCGCCGGCGGTGAGATCGCGGCCGGCCAATACTTCGGGCGCGTCCTCCCAGAAACCAGCGGGTGCCGCGGGACGCGCGTGCAACTCGTCACGATTACCGGCAAACACCAGCGGACAGTCGGAATGAACCTTCCACGCGAAGACGGCCACGCACATTCGGCCATTATAGCCAGCGACTTCAGCCCGATTCCCCGCGACGCTGTCTCAGCGTGCGCCGGCAACCGCCGGCAGCATGAATCCGGGTGCTTCCTCGAACCACTCGCGGATCAACGCATGCGAGCTGGAACCCGGCAGTGACAATGCCAGACTGCCGGCCTGCAGGCCGGCGGCAATGTCTTCGCGCGAAAACCAGCGGGCCTCCGCGAGCTCGCCGTCGTTGCAGCGGATTTCGGTGCTTTCGGCTTCGGCGCGGAAACCCAGCATCAGCGAGGCCGGGTACGGCCAGGGTTGCGAACGCAGGTAGCGCACCCGGCCCACGCGGATATCGGTTTCCTCGCGGATTTCGCGCCGCAATGCGGATTCCAGATTTTCGCCGGGCTCCACGAAACCGGCGAGCGTGGAAAAACGATTGGCCGCCCACTCCGGCTGGCGCCCGAGCAGACAGCGCTCGCCATGCGTCACCAGCATGATGACCGCTGGATTGACGCGCGGGTAAAGGATATTGCCGCAGCGTGTGCAGTGCAGTTCATGGCCGGCGCGCCGGCTTTGTGTGGGCGCACCGCATTTTCCGCAATAACGATTGTGGGCATACCAGTGCACCATGGCGCGCGCATAGCCGAGCAGCGCCAGTGCGTCATCTTCGAGCACACCAAACTGCGGCCGCAGATTGCTGCGCACCGTGCCTGCGCGCAGCAGCGCATCCGGCGCCAGTCCGAGCGCGAAACATGTGTGGCCGCGGTATTCGCCCAGCAGCACCGAGGCGTACGCCGAAGCGCGTAGCGCTTCGGCCTTGTGCGCGTCCAGGATCAGAGGCTCGCCATCGGCACTGAGCAGATTGTCTTCGCCCGACACGGGTACGAACCGCGTCGCTGGGTCCGACAGTTTCGCCTGGAGCCAGCTTTCATCGGCACGCCGCAGCGCCAGCCGGTCAAACCTGCTATCAGCAAATACCAATGGTTTATTGTTTGGGGTAGGCATGCAACGACTTTGCGACGAGCTCGCATTATCCCACAGCCTTACCAGAACATATCTCAGAATATCGTTCGCCCTGAGCGTAGCACCATAAGTGCGGAGTCGAAGGGTCTCAAACCATGATTTTCCCTGTTTCGACTTCGCGGAGCTTCGCTCCGCTACGCTCAACACGAACGGTTAGAGAATTTGGAAATAGGTTCCGTCATTCTGGGCGAAAATCCTCGTTCAATTTCGGCAGCAGCGCAGTTTTCAATTTGTTGATCTCGGCGCTGTAGTACGGTCGCGGCGGAACTTTGCCCCACACCGGCGCGGGCCAGGCTTTGTCGTGCGTGTAACGCACGATGTGATGCACGTGCAGTTGCGGCACCTGGTTGCCGAGCGCCGCAATGTTGAGCTTGTCGGGCTTGAAAATGACGGTGAGTGCGCGCGCCAGTTGCGCGGATTCGTCCCAGAGCTGACGGCGGTCGGCGTCGTCGAGTTCATGAATTTCACGGATGTTCTCGCGTTCCGGCACCAGGATGAACCACGGATAATTCGCATCGTCCATGAGCAGCAAGCGGCAAAGCTTGAATTTGCCGAGCGGCAGGGTGTCTTTTTCGAGCTGTGAATGAAGCTGGAACATGGAATTTGTTACTAATTGTCATTCCCGCGAAAGCGGGAATGACGAACAAATCTGAGATTCCTTTGAGTCCGACGATCGTCGCGTTTCGATTGGCCGCTGCGCCACAGTCAAGTCCCCACGAACTCGCGGGATCTCAATACGCGGCATTTGGGTGGCGGGTTTTCGATCAATAAAGCGTCTCCGGTAATCAGATTCAAGCCGGGGCGCGCTGCCAGCAAACGCCAGAGGTGATTGTCGCCAGGCTCCGGGGCCTGTTCATTGCGCCCGGTGGTATCCACGATCACGCCATTGGTCGCCAGCGCCTCCAGCAAAATATCAATTTCACTTTCCGTCAAGCGGTGGAGCTTCTTGATGCGTGGCCGCAGCAACACGCGCCGGTATTCGCTGAGCAAATCAAGCGAGAGCACAAAGTTGAATTCCGCGTTCAGCATGCGATCGAGAACCACTGCTGGCGGCGATGCCGCATCGGCTGTTATCACGGCCGATACCACGACGTTGGTATCCACCACCCAAAAAGAGGGGCTCACTGACGGGCCTTCCGGGTCTCCTCGACAGCAAGTTTTTCCGCCGCTGCCGCAGACAGCCGTGAGCGGGCGCGCGCTTTGGCAAGCAGCTCGGCTACCCTGTTTTCCGGCTTGATGCCGACTGCCTCCAGGCCTTCCGCCACGAGTTCCCCGATGGTTTTTCCGCGCCGGGCAGCGGCAGCCTTGAGCGCCTTGTGACGCTCATTCGTGATACTGATGGTTATCCGAGACATACTTTCCAACCTCTATACGCATCGATGCTAATACATCAAAACATATAGATGAGGCGCTGTCAAACCAATGCGGCTGCATTGCATACCAGGGCTAGTGAATTCCCGGCACGAGTCTGGGCGGTGCGGGTTGTCATCGGCCTGCTCGGGAGGAAGTAGGGAGCAATCAGCGCGGCGCGACGTAGCCGCCTGGTACTCCCCGTGGCGAGAACACGATCTGCCACAACTGGTTCTTGCGCGACCGGAACGAAGCCATGCTGGCGCAGAGGTAGTAACGCCACATGCGGTGGAAGGTTTCGTTGTACTGGTTTTTGAGTTCTTCCCAACTGTTCTCGAAGTTGCGCCGCCAAGCCTGCAGGGTCTTGTCGTAGTACACGCTGAAGTTGTGCCAGTCCTCCATGACGAACAGATCCTCGGTGGCGGCGGCGATCTGTTTGATGGAGGGCAGCATGCTGTTGGGGAAAATGTACTTGGCGATCCAGGCGTCGGTGTCGCGCACCGACTTGTTGCCGCCGATGCAGTGCAGCAGGAACAGACCGTCATCCTTGAGGCAGCGGTGCGCGGTCTGCATGTAGGCGGGATAGTTTTTCACGCCCACGTGCTCAAACATGCCGATCGAGAAGATGCGGTCAAACTTTTCGTCAAGCAACCGGTAATCCTGCAGGCGCACCTCAATCGGCAGTCCTTTGCTGATTTCACGTGCGTACCTGGCCTGCTGTTCCGAGACGGTGATGCCGACGCCAGTGATGCCATAGCGTTCGGCGGCGAGTTTCAGCGCTTCGCCCCAGCCGCAGCCGATGTCGAGCACACGCATACCGGATTTCAGCCCGAGCTTCTTGAAAATCAATTCGAGCTTGGCTTCCTGGGCGTCGTCCAGATTGTCCGCAGCTTTCCAGTAGCCGCAGCTATAAACCAGACGCTTGCCCAGCATGTGCTTGTAGAGATCGTTGCCCATATCGTAATGGCGCCGGCCCACCTCGAACGCGCGGTTGGGTTTCTGCAGATTGAAGAAACGTGCCTGCAGATAGGCCAGCACGTTATCCACGTTCACGGCTTTTTCTTCCAGATTGGCCATGAGTACACGGTAGATGAGGCCGTCGAGATCCTCCGCGTCCCACCAGCCTTGCATGTAGGACTCGCCCAGCCCCACCGAGCCGTGGGCGATGGCGCGCCGGTAGAAGTGCTCGTTGTGCACCTGGATGTCCCAGGGATGCGGACCGTTGACCGCGACGCCGGTGCCTTCCAGCAGATGTTCCACTTTGCGTTTGAATGCGGACTGTGACATGCGAACCCCTTGCTTATATGAATCCCGTCAATCGAGATACGCGCGGCCGATGCGCCAGCCGAGATATGCGCCGATGACGGCACCGAGACTGGACAGCAGCCAGGCGGTCACCATGCCGGCACGCGCCCCCACGGTCCAGCCGATTCCACTCAGAATAACCACGCACAGCAGCAGAATGAGTTTTTTCATGAGGTAGTGCAGTGTGAAACCAAAAATAAGCGCAGCTGCAATTGCATTTTGCTACCCCTCACATCGCACCCCTCACCCTAACCTCTCCCCTTGAAAAGGGGAGAGGAGATAAGGACTAAGAATCCTTTATATACGCCCAGTGCCAGGGTTCGTAGGCGATGCCATGCGGATTGTCGCGCGGATATGAAAGCCGGAAGCCGAAACCGTTCGCGTGGCGCTTCAGCCAGGCGAAGGCCTGGGTGGAATCGAATTCGGTTTCCAGCGGCGCGTATCCGGCCGCGGTCAAATCCACGGCGCAGCCGGTGTGATGCTCGCTGTAGCCGGGCGCGGCGTTCACCTTGAGAATGTCCGCGAGCTGCTGGCCGGATGCGAGCTTGCGTGCAATCAGATCGCGCTGGTAATCCAGGCCGCGGAATGCCGACACCACCAGCAGCACGATGTCATCCTGCAGCGCCCGGGTGCGCATCGCCTGCCACGGCCCGGCCGCATGCGGCGCGAGTTGCTGCTCGCGGCCGAAAATGTCCGGGCCGATGGCTGCGAGTTCTCCGGCTTCCGGGAGCAGTGGCAAACGGTGGCGTGCGGCGTAATCCGCCGGAATTCCGAGTTCACGGTGTATGGCGGCGACGCGTGCCGCGTAATCCGCCGGTGGGGTTGCGATCTGCACATTCAACGCGCAATGCCCTCAGCGCGGATGCTGGTAAGTGCCGATGATCTGCGCTTCGGCGAGCACGTGGCCACGCATTGCCGCGAGCAGCGCGTCCTTGGAGGGGCGATGCAGATCCGGCAACACGGTGTCCAGGGCATAGAGCTTCTGGAAATACCGGTGCCGCCCGATGGGCGGACAGGGACCGCCGTAGCCGGGGCGCTTCCAGCTGTTCGTGCCATCGCGCGTGCCGGCCGGCGCGTGCAGAGAGCCGCCTTCGGGCAGCCCGTGCACATCCACGGGGATGCCATACAGCACCCAGTGCACCCAGGTCACCTTGGGCGCCGCCGGATCCGGCGCATCCGGATCGTCCATGATGAAAGCGAAACTCTTCGTACCGGCGGGCACCCCCGACCAGGCGAGGGGCGGCGAGATGTCGGCACCGTCGCAGGTGTAGCGCGCGGGGATCGCGCCGTTGTCGGCATAGGCCGACGAGCTGAGCTGGAATTTCTGCGCCATGGGAGCCGCCTCCGCTATCCAGGGCAAAGCCATGCCTGCGATCAGCACAACGCCAAATTGCAATTGCAAACTGCGCGTCATGCCCACGGCTCGGCACTCGCCAGACGCGCGCGCAACTCGTCGTCGCTGAACGCGGCGACTTCGTGCTCGGCCGAGAGGTGATTGCCTGCCTGCAACGGGCTTTTGTACACGTCGAAACTGCCGAGTCGCCAGAACAGCATGAGCATGTTGCCGTAGGAGGCATCCATCACGTCTGCCTCCCACACCTGACCACCGATGTCGCTGAAACTGCGCATGCCGCCAGTATAAACCCGCGCCCCGCGCCGGGCCGGCGCTTATTTGCTGCGGCCGTACACGCCGACCAGGTGCGCTTGCGCGAGGGTGCTGAAATGCAGTTCAAAACCCACCATCGCGCCGGATGCATCGGCGTCGAGCGGCAGCTTGGCGACCTTGAGGGCGTACACCGTCACCTGATAATGATGCGGCGGATCGCCGACCGGCGGGCACGGACCGCCGTAATTCGAGAACCCGAAATCGCTGCGCGCCTGCACCGCTCCCGGCGGCAGCATATGCGCGTGCGCATCACCGGCGCCCGCCGCGAGACCGGTGACGTTTGCGGGAATGTTGAATACCACCCAGTGCCACCAGCCGCTGCCGGTCGGCGCATCCGGATCGTAGATGGTCACGGCAAAACTCTTGGTGCCCGCGGGCGCACCCGACCAGTGCAGCGCCGGGGATACGTCGCCGCCTTTGCAGCCGAAACCATTGAACACCTGCGCTTTGGGAATGGTGCCGCCGTTCGCAAAATCGGGACTGGTGACGCTGAACCCGCCCGCGGCCAGCGTGGCCCCCGGCAAAGCCAGCAACAGGAATGCCGGGAATGCGCGCACGAATAAACGCATGTTGAGCTCCTCAATCAAGTGCAATCAGGAATCCGCGTGATGATCACGCTCCAGCACTTTCATGCCGCGCAGCACGATGAGCGCCAAGATGGTCACGCCGACAGCGGCGATCAACTGGCCGAGCGCCACCGCCAGGCCCACGGCCGCCGAAGTCCAAATGGTTGCCGCGGTGGTGAGCCCGCCGACTTTGCTGTGCTCGCCGCCGCTGCGGAAAATCGTGCCCGCGCCCAGAAAGCTCACGCCGGTGACAATGGCCGCGGCCACGCGCAGCGGGTCAATGACCACCGTGCTCTTCAACTGCAGATAGTGTTCCGCTGCCGCGGCCACCGCCATGAACAGACAGGCGGCGCCTGCCACCAGCGTGTGAGTGCGAAAGCCGGCCGGCTTGTTGGCCAGTTCGCGCTCGAAGCCAATTACGCCGCCGAGGATCATGGCCACGATCACCTGGCCGATGATCACGAGTTGCGTGTGCCAGTCGGAATTCATGAACATGCGTCACGCGCTCCGGGGGCCGCGCAACAGGCGCGCGGGCAAACGCAGGATAGCACCGAGCAGCTCGAACACCGCGTCCACGCTGATGCCCACGAGCCGGAACGGCAGCAGCACCAGCCACACCAGCGGATAGAGAATCAGCGCGAGCAGCGCCAGCGGCCAGCACACCACGAGCAGAATCAGCCACAGAATCAGACCCGGGAACACACTCATGACACTTACCCAACCCATGGCCAAGCTGCGGGAAAGCCTATCATTTTCCGCCGGTGCGGGCAGCGCGACGGGATACCCGCCGGCGAATCGCTTTGGCATTCGATGGGGGCGGGACTATCATCGCGGCTTTTCCGATGGCGAGGTGCAGCGTGGATGCCAAACAAGCGGCGCGTGAACGCCTGAGCGCGGCACGCCTATCGCTGCTCGAGCTGAGCCACCGCATCCACGCGCATCCGGAACTCGGTTTCGAGGAAGAAAAAGCCTGCGGCTGGCTGGCGGAAACGCTGGACCAGGCGGGCTTTGCGGTGAACACCGGCATTTGTGACTTGCCCACGGCGTTTTCCGCCACCGCCGGCCACGGGCCGCTCAAGATCGGCATCATGGCCGAGTACGACAGCCTGCCGGGGGTCGGCCACGCCTGCGGCCACAACCTGATTGCCGCGATGGCGGTGGGCGCCGGGCTGGCCGCGGTCAAGGTGGCCGACGACGCCGGGTTGACGATTACGGTGCTTGGCACGCCCGCCGAGGAAATCGGCAATGCCGGCGGAAAAGTATTGATGCTGGAGCGCGGTGCCTTCAAGGGTATGCACGCCGCCATGATGGTGCACCCCGCGCCCATGGACATGCTGCAGCCGAAGATCATCGCGGCCTCCATGTTCGACGTGCATTACACCGGCAAGGAAGCGCATGCCTCGGCGTTTCCGGAACTGGGGATCAATGCCGCCGACGCGCTCACCGTGGCGCAGACATCCATAGGATTGCTGCGCCAGCACATCCGCCAGACCGACCGCATCCACGGCATCTGCACCCACGGCGGCGAGGCGCCTAACATCGTGCCGGCGCACACCTCCGCGCGCTACATCATCCGCGGCGAATCCGTGCAGGCCATGGAAGAACTGCGCGTGAAGGTGCGCCACTGCTTCGAGGCCGGCGCGCTCGCCACCGGCTCGAAACTGGAAATCAAGGGCGGCGACAAACCCTATACGGAAATGCACCATGACGCGGCCATGGCGGAAATCTACCGCCGCAACTCCGAGTTGCTGGGAAGGAGCTTTGACATCCCCGCCAAGGCGCGTGCCTTTGTCACACCCGAGACGGCGGCGCGCTTCAGCGCATCCACCGACATGGGCAACGTGTCGCTTGCGCTGCCCTCGATCCATCCCATGATCGGCATCGACTCGCTGCCGGCCGTGAACCATCAGCCGGAATTCACCGCCCATTGCGTGAGCCCGGCGGCGGACCAGGCGCTCTGGGATGGTGCGCTCGCCATGGCCTGGACCGTGATCGACATGGCGGCGGACCAGGATTTGCGTCAGCGTCTGTTGGCGCGGCACTGAACTCTTACAAAGTTAGCTGTTAATATTGAGCCATTGCGCGGGTTTAATCGGAAAGCGTCATGCAGGAAATTATTTTCATGGTAGACGAGGCCCCCGAGGGGGGTTATCAGGCGCGCGCGCTGGGAGAAGCCATTTTCACTGAAGCCGATGATCTTGCCGCTTTGCATACGCAGGTACGCGACGCCGTCGCGTGCCATTTTGACCCCGGAAAAGCACCCAAGGTAATACGCCTGCACTTCGTCAGAGAAGAACTGATCGCGCTATGAAGCTCCCGCGCGACGTAGGCGGGGCGCATCTGGCTAAGACATTGGGACGCTTGGGTTATTCGATCACGCGCCAAACCGGCAGTCACATCCGCCTTACTCGTGTATCAGATATCGTCAACCATCTCACAATTCCCGCCCATCAAACGTTGAAGGTAGGAACTCTGTCCGCGATATTTGGGTGAAGTCGCCGGACATTTGCAGATGTCCAAAGAGGAGTTGATCAAGCAGCTGTTCGGCGATTAAACGCCCTTGGCAAGACACATGCTTTGCGTTGAACCTAGGTGGGCCTTTGTTGTCCACCATGCGTCCCTGCGAAAACAACGATTCCATCCCCCGGCCTTCCACACACAGGTGATAACCATGAAGAAGTATCTCAGCCCCGCCTTGCTGCTGTTGCTAGCGGTTTACGCCGGCGCCGCCATCGCGGCCGATGCGCCTCCGGCCAAGCGTCCGGCGGCCAGCACCGCCACCGCGACCCAGGAGGAAAAATCCGTCACTCAGGGCAGCGTCACGGTCGAGGGCCAGCGTGTGGATTACGACGCCACCGCCGGCACCATCATCCTCAAGAACAAGGATGACAAACCCATCGGCAGCATGTTCTACATCGCCTATACCAAGCGCGGCGCCAATCCCGCCAACCGGCCGGTCACCTTCTTCTACAACGGCGGCCCCGGTTCCTCCACGGTGTGGCTGCACATGGGCGCCTTCGGGCCGCAGCGCGTGGTCACCGCGGACCACACCCACACGCCGGCCGCGCCCTACGGTTTGGTGAACAACGACTACAGTCTGCTGGATGCCACCGATGAAGTGTTCATTGACGCCATGGGCACCGGTTACAGCCGCATCATCGGCAAGGATGAGGGCGGTGCGGGCGAGCCCAAGGATTTCTACGGCGTGGATGCCGACGTGGCCTCGTTCGCGCAGTTCATCCGCCGCTACTTGAGCGACAACGGCCGCTGGAATTCGCCCAAGTACCTGTTCGGCGAGTCCTATGGCACACCGCGCTCCGCGGCGCTGGTGAACTATCTCTTACAACGCGACGACGTTGACATGAACGGCGTGATCCTGCTGTCGTCGATCCTGGATTTCCGCACCGCGAGCTTCAACGCCGGCAACGATCTGCCGTTCGAGCTGTTCCTGCCGAGCTACACGGCGGTCGCCTGGTATCACCACAAACTCCCCAACCCGCCGGCGGAGCTGCAGCCGCTGCTGCAACAGGTGCAACAGTTCGCGCTCGGCGATTACGCACGCGCGCTGGACGCGGGCAGCACGCTCACCGACAGCCAGTTTGACGCCATCGCGGAGAAGCTGCACACCTACACCGGACTGAGCACCGCGTACATCGAGAAAGCCAAGCTGCGGGTCAACGCCAGCCAATTCGAGCACGAGTTGCTGAATGACAACGACACCACCGTCGGCCGGCTGGACGCGCGCTTCACCGGCCCGACCATGAACCCGCTGAGCGAAGTGGCCTACTACGATCCGCAGTCCGCGGCCATCAGTTCCGCGTACGTATCGGCCTTCAATCACTACGTGCACAACACGCTCAAGTTCGGCCGCGACCGCCACTACCTCCCCGAGGCTTTCCACAAGTGGGATTGGACGCACCAGAACCCGACCACGGGCCAGGCCTGGCCGGGCACCTTGAATACGGCAGTGGACCTGACCGAGGCCATGAAATACAACCCGGATCTGCAGGTGCTGGTGAACAGCGGGTATTTCGATCTGGCCACGCCCTACTTTGCCACCGACTACACCATGGACCACCTGCCGATTCCCAAGGACCTGCAGAACCACATACACATGAAATACTACAATTCCGGCCACATGGTGTACGTGCATGTGCCGGCGCTCAAGCAGCTGCACGACAACGCCGCGGCGTTCATCCGCAACACCGACAACGTGAAATAAGGGATTGCCAACTAGACGAGATACAACAGGGCTCTGCGGAGCCCTGTTTTTTTTGTAGCTCAGAACCCGCCCTAAAATACGTTCACCCTGAGCGTAGTGCCGCAGGCACGAAGTCGAAGGGCCTGTCCTGAGCGAAATCGAAGGGTTGTTTGCCTCTGATTTTCCGTGTTTCGACTTCGCGGAGCGGCGCTCCGCTAGCCTGTCCTGAGCTTGTCGAAGGGCCTGTCCTGAGCTTGTCGAAGGGCCTGTCCTGAGCCTGTCGAAGGGCCTGTCCTAAGCCTGTCGAAGGGCTCAACACGAACGGTTCAGGATTTTAAGACAAACTCCAGTCAGTCCTTCCCAGCGCCGAGTTTGCGGCTGCGCCAGTGGCCCCAGATGAGCACCAGGAATCCCACGCCCGCCACCGCACAGGCCGCCCACAGCGGCACACCCGGTCGGCCGAGCAGCAGGGCGCCGCTCACCACCAGCGCGCCGCCCGCGACCGCGTGATATACGTGGCGCACGCGGTGGCGCACTGAATCGCGCAGGCTCTTGAGCTCGTCGCTGTCCATGCCCACGCGCAGCTTGCCCGCGGACAACTGCTCCAGAATCGTGTTGAGCCGGCCCGGAGTCTCCAGCAACAGCTCGCGCAGCGCCGGCAGGTTCGCGCGCAGCCGTCGCAGCGTGGCCTTGAGGCCCATCTGCTCGCGCACCCAGTCTTCCAGAAACGGCTTGGCGGTTTTCCACAAATCCAGGTCTGGATACAGCTCGCGGCCCACGCCCTCGATGTACAGCAGGGTTTTCTGCAGCAGCACCAGTTGCGGTTGCAGCGGCATGTTGAAGCGCCGCGCGGTCTGGAACAGCCGCAACAGCAGATTGCCGAAGGAGATGTCCTTGAGCGGACGGTTGAAGATCGGCTCGCACACCGTGCGAATGGCGCTTTCGAATTCGCTCACGCGCGTGCCGGCCGGCACCCAGCCGGAATCCACGTGCAGCTCCGCCACACGCCGGTAGTCGTGGCGGAAGAACGCCAGGAAATTTTCCGCCAGATAGCGTTGATCACTCTCCGTGAGCGCGCCCACGATGCCGAAATCCACCGCCATGTAGCGCGGATGCTTCGGATCGTGCACGTCCACGAAGATGTTGCCGGGATGCATGTCGGCATGGAAGAAATTGTGCTTGAACACCTGAGTGAAGAAGATTTCCACGCCGTTCTCGGCCAGCCGCAGCATGTCGGTGCCGCGCGCCTTGAGCGTGGCCACGTCGCTCACCTGCACGCCGTGGATGCGTTCCATCACCATGACGTTGCGGCGGATGAGCGGCCAGTAAACCTCGGGCACATACAGCAGCTTCGAACCCTCGAAATTGCGCCTGAGCTGGGCGGCGTTCGCCGCTTCGCGCATCAGGTCGAGTTCGTCGAGGATGGTTTTCTCGTACTCCGCCACCACTTCGCGCGGCCTGAGGCGCCGCGACTCGTGCCAGTAACGTTCCGCCAGCCCCGCCATCAGATACAGCAGCTCCAGATCCGCGCGAATCACGCGCTCCACGTCGGGGCGCAGTACCTTGACCACCACCTCGCGCCCGTCCTTGAGGCGCGCCGTGTGTACCTGGGCGATTGAGGCCGAGGCCAGCGGTGTTTCGTCGAATTCCTCGAACAATGCGCTCACCGGCTGCTCAAGCGCCTGCTCCACGATCAAGCGCGCCGCGCGGCCCGGGAACGGCGGCACGCGGTCCTGGAGCTTGACGAGTTCGTCGGCGATGTCCGGCGGCAGGAGGTCGCGGCGCGTGGACAGCATCTGCCCGAATTTCACGAACACCGGCCCCAAGTCTTCGAGCGCGCGACGGATGCGCACGCCGCGCGTGACATCACGGCGCCGCAGCCAGTGAAACGGAGAAACATATATGACGAAGCGCACCGGACGGAAAATGTGTGCCGAGAGGATGATTTCATCCAGGCCGTGACGCGCCAGCACAAAGCTGATGCGCATGAGCCGCAGCGTCTGGCGCGGCGTGATCATGTGGATGTATTCCGGCCCAGCATGCGCGCGTGCCGCCCGGCCCCCTCCTTTGCAAAATCCCCCTCTTTCGCACTTCGCAATCCTGCTGCATGCGAAAGTCCGGGGCAGCCATCCATGGCTGCCCGCTCGGCACTTCGTGCTTCGCCCCCCTTTTTCCAAAGGGGGAAGCATAGATATTGATGGGCACAGGGGTTCGCGGATTGCATTGCGTCAGCTCTTGCGGTGTTGTCCCGCCAAGCGCTGCACCCGCGCCGCCAGGCGCTCGGCGTCGTTCTTCAGCCGGTCCACGCCGTCAAGAAAGATTTCGACTTCGTGACGCGGTGGCAGCGTGGCGCTTTCATACACGAGGTATTCCGCCAAGTCCTGGCTGAAACGCATCGCCGCATCCTTGCCCCAACGCAGCAGGCCGCGCGCCAGGTTTCCAATCTGGTGCGCGGCGACGTCGCCCACGTAGCGCGACAGGATTTCTTCCCAGTCGAGGTCCGCCTGCTTCAGCAGGCGGGAAAATATCTGGCCGGTTTCCGCATCGCCGTTCAGCTCGATGCCGCGCGGCGGGGCATCGCCGCGTTTCAGCGCGGCTTCCAGCAGCGCGAAACTCGGCGCGCGCACCGTCAGATCAACCTTGCCTTCATGCGCAGCGCGCACCGCGAGCCGTTGGGTCTGCGGCAGAAAGTACAGCTTGAGCGGCAATTCTTTGAGTTCCAGCGCGATGACTTTGCCGTCGAGCTGCTTGATGTCGCGCGCCGCGGCGTTCGAGCCAGCCAGCGCTTGATGCAGCGCCAGTTCCACAGCGGGCGCCAGCAGTACGCCAAGCGTCGGCGCGCTCACAAGCGGTAACCGCGATGCAGTGCCACGATGCCGCCGCTGAGATTCAGATAATCGCAGCGCTCGAAGCCGGCCGCTTGCAGCATTTGCTTCAGGGTTTCCTGATCGGGATGTACGCGTATGGATTCGGCGAGATAGCGGTAACTGGCTTTGTCCCGGGCGATCACCCGGCCGAGTTGCGGCAGCACCGCGAAAGAGTACAGGTCGTAAAGCGCCTTCAGGCCGGGGACAGCGGGCTTGGAAAATTCCAGCACCAGCAGCCGGCCGCCGGGCCTGAGCACCCGGTACATGCCGGCGAGTGCCGCCTCCTTGCGTGCGACGTTGCGCAGACCGAAGGCGATGGTGATGCAGTCAAAGTGCTGGTCCGGATACGGCAGATGCTCGACATCCGCCTGCACGTAGTCCACGTTGCCGGCGACGCCCGCGTCCACGAGCCGCTCGCGGCCGCGCTCCAGCATCGCAGCATTGATATCGGCCAGCACCACACGCCCGTTTGCGCCCACCTGTCTCGCCAGCCCGCGGGTGAGATCGCCGGTGCCGCCAGCCACGTCCAGCGCCGTCTGGCCGGGCTTGAGCCCGGTCTGGCTAAGCGCAAAGCGTTTCCACAGGCGATGCACGCCGAACGACATCAGGTCGTTCATCAGGTCGTAGCGATTGGCGACCGAGCTGAACACCTCGCCCACGCGCCGCGCCTTGTCGGCCAGCGGAATCTGCTGGTAGCCGAAATGCGTGGCGGGTTCGGTATCGTCGGTCATGATATGCATCCCGCGGTGGGCCTGCATTCTAACAGTCATTGTGAGATGCCGATGGCATTCGGCTGCGCGACAGGGCATGGAATCTATTTGAGCGCCACCCGCGCGGTTACGTGGTCTCCCAGCGCTGCGGCTTGCGATGTGTATGGGCTACGGAGAGCACGACTATGGCGTTGCCTGACATTTCTGCCCGTGATGGGTGAGCCTTCCGGATAGCAGCGCATGAAGCCCAACGCCTTGTCCAGCTCATCGAGCCACTCTGCACCGAGACCAAGATGCTGATCTACGTAATAGTACAAGGCTGCGAGCAACTCACGCTGCGCGACAGTAGAAAAGACCAAACGCATTATTTGCCGACTAGTGCGCGAGCTTCGGCAATGACTTTCTCGGCAGGAACAACTTCGAGTTTCCCTGTTTCATAAGCCTCAAGACGGCGAGCAGACTCTTCCAGCCAAGCAGCTGCGTAATTTTCTGCTGACGCATCATCCA
The DNA here is from genome assembly GCA_035279405.1 of Gammaproteobacteria bacterium. Taxonomy (NCBI): domain Bacteria; kingdom Pseudomonadati; phylum Pseudomonadota; class Gammaproteobacteria; species Gammaproteobacteria bacterium. Next base: position 75,408 of record DATEHU010000040.1, on the reverse strand, counting down.
GACTTTCAATCAGCACCGAGGCAAGCTCAGCACGTGCCTGTTTCGGAAGAGCCAGCAGTGATTTTCCCAAATCCTTGCGGTTCGCGGCCATGTCAGATCCCTGAAATTTGCGCTGACTACACGGTAATCCGGCCTCTTGCGGCTGTCAACGAACCAAACCGTTCTCCTTGCGCTGATAGCCGGCATCTTTGAGGCGCTTGAGATACCGCGTCCAGTTCTGTTCGTGGTTCTGGCCGAGATCGTGGAGCACCGGCCAGGAATACAGGCCGGTGTCGTGACCGTCGTCGAAAATCAGGCGCACGGCGTAACTGCCCACCGGTTCGACACCGATGATCTTCACGTGTTCCTTGCCGATCTGCAGGATTTCCTGTCCCGGGCCGTGGCCGCTGACTTCGGCGGAGGGCGAGAACACGCGCAGATACTCGAACGGCAGCTCGAACTTCTCGCCGCTGGCGAACGTCACCGCGAGCACGCCCGCCGATTTGCGCAAGCGGATCTCGGTGGGATGCTGGGCGGCGGTACTCATAATATGTACCGGCTCAAGTCCTCATCCTTGACCAGCTCGCCGACCTGTTTGTCGACGTAGGCGGCATCTATGGTCATGGCCTTGCCGTTCTTGTCGGCCGCCTCGAAGGACAGGTTCTCGAACAGCCGCTCCATGACGGTGTGCAGGCGGCGCGCGCCGATGTTCTCGGTACCCTCGTTGACCTCGAACGCGACCTCCGCGATGCGCCGCACGCCGTCCGTGCTGAACTCCAGCTTGACGCCTTCGGTGGCCAAGAGCGCCTTGTACTGCGTGGTGAGCGCTGCGTCCGGCTCGGTGAGAATGCGCACGAAATCCTCGGTGGTCAGCGCCGAGAGTTCCACGCGGATCGGCAAGCGGCCCTGCAGTTCCGGAATCAGATCCGACGGCTTGGACATCTGGAACGCGCCCGAGGCGATGAACAGCACGTGGTCGGTCTTCACCGTGCCGTACTTGGTGGTCACGGTGGTGCCCTCGACCAGCGGCAGCAGGTCGCGCTGCACGCCCTCGCGCGACACGTCCGCGCCGTGCAACTCGCCGCGGCGCGCTACCTTGTCAATCTCGTCAATGAACACGATACCGTTCTGCTCCATATTTTCGAGCGCGGCGAGCTTGATCTCGTCCTCGTTGATCATTTTGCCGGCTTCCTCGTCTTCCAGCAGTTTGCGCGCCTCGCGCACCTTGAGCTTGCGCGTACGCTTGCGACTCCCGCCCATGTTCTGGAACAGCCCCTGCAGTTGCTGGGTCATTTCTTCCATGCCGGGCGGCGCCATGATTTCCACCCCCACGTTGACCACCAGCTCCACCTCGATTTCACGGTCTTCCAGTCCGCCTTCCCGCAGCAGCTTGCGAAGTTTCTGTCGCGTGTCGGACTCGTCGGGCGGCAGCGGCTCGTTGGCGAAGCCGATGTGCTGTTTGCGCGGCAGCAGCGCATCCAGGATGCGTTCCTCGGCCGCTTCCTCGGCGCGCGCCTGCACGTGGTGCTTGGCCTGTTCGCGCTCCATCTTGACCGCGGCCTCCGCGAGGTCGCGCACGATGCTGTCCACATCCTTGCCGACGTAACCCACCTCGGTGAATTTGGTGGCCTCCACCTTGACAAACGGCGCGTTCGCGAGCCGCGCCAGACGGCGCGCGATCTCGGTCTTGCCGACGCCGGTCGGGCCGATCATCAGGATGTTCTTGGGCGTGATTTCGTTGCGCAGTTGCGGCTCGACCTGCATGCGACGCCAGCGGTTACGCAGCGCGATGGCGACGGCGCGCTTCGCCGCCGTCTGGCCGATGATGTGCTTGTCTAACTCTTGGACTATTTCTCTAGGGGTCATCTCAGACATGTTCAAATCCGGTGAGGGGAAAGGTATGAGGAGTGAGAGGTCAAGAGACGAGACGGGCATTCCAAATGTTTCCCACCTCACCCCTCACTTCCTCACGCCTCACTGGTATCAGAGTCGAACGATGATCCAGTACACGTTTACGTCAATACCTCGATGGTGAGGTTGCGATTCGTGTAAATGCAGATGTCCGCCGCGATGTTGAGCGCGCGTTCGACAATGGCGCGCGCGTCAAGTTCAGTGTTCTCGAACAGCGCACGCGCCGCGGCTTGGGCGTACATGCCTCCCGAACCGATGGCCATGAGACCCTGTTCCGGCTCGATGACGTCGCCGTTGCCGGACACGACCAGCGAGGCGCTCCTGTCGGCCACGCACAGCAGCGCCTCCAGGCGCCGCAGCATGCGGTCGGTGCGCCAATCCTTGGCGAGTTCCACCGCGGCGCGCGTCAGGTTGCCGCTATGCTTGCTCAACTTTTCCTCGAAGCGCTCGAACAGCGTGAAGGCGTCCGCGGTGCCGCCGGCGAAACCCGCAAGCACCTGATCGTTGTACAGGCGGCGCACCTTGCGGGCGTTGGGTTTCATCACCGTGTTGCCGAGCGTCACCTGGCCATCGCCGCCCATGGCGACGCTTGCATTGCGGCGCACGCAAAGAATGGTGGTGCCGTGGAGTTGGTCCATGGAATGGATCCTAAAAAAGCTGGCCGGATTCAGGTGTCAATATCGCTGCCCAAGGTGATTGCTGGTGAGGAAGTGAGGCGTGAGGAGTGAGGAGTGAGGCGGAAACCTGACACCTGCATTCTACATCTCACTCCTTACTCTTTACCCCTCACTTTGGTCCGCGCGCGCGGATGCGCCTTGTCATAGGTGCGGGCAAGGTGCTGGAAATCAAGGTGCGTGTAAACCTGCGTGGTGCTGACGTTGGCGTGTCCCAGCAGTTCCTGCACGGCACGCAGGTCGCCGCTCGATTCCAGCAGGTGGCTGGCAAAGGAATGCCGGAACAGGTGCGGATGTATGCCCTGGGCCACGCCTTGGGCGCGGCCCCAGCGCCTGAGGCGCGCCTGCAAGGTGCGCGGGCTCAGGGGACCGCCCCGCGGCCCGACGAACAGCGCCTGGTCTTCGGGCTTGGCCAACTGGCTGCGTACCTTGAGCCAATCCTGTAGCGCGCCGAGGGCCTTACGCCCGACCGGGACGACGCGGGTTTTCGCGCCCTTGCCGGTGACGCGCACTTCGGCGGCACCCGGATCAATCGCGTGGCGCTCCAGCGAAAGCAGTTCCGCGAGCCGCAATCCCGAGGAGTACAACAGTTCCATGATGGCGCGGTCGCGTACCGCCTGCGCATCGTCGCCCTGGATCGTGAGCAACTGCGCCATCTGGTCGGCATCGAGCGTGGCCGGCAGGCGCTTTTGCGCCTTGGGTGCGGGCACGCCGTTGGCCGGATTGTTGCGCACCGCGCGTTCGCGCAGCAGATAATTGTAGAAACTGCGGATCGCGGCCAGCTGGCGTTGCAAGCTGCGCGGCGACAGGCCTTGGCGATGGCGTGCGCTCACGAATGCGCGCACATGGTGGATGTCCACCGCGCCCCAGTCGTTCACCTGCTGCTGTTCACAGTAGCGGCGGAAGCTGTCGAGGTCCCGCGTATAGGCCGCCGCCGTGTGCACCGAGAGACGGCGCTCGTGGGCAAGATGTCCGATGAATTTTCCGACTGCAGCGCTGAGCGGCGCGCTCATTCCGGCCAGAGCGGCTGGATGGCCGCCGTCACCAGCTCGCCGATGCGCGCGAGAAATGCGGTACCGAGCGTCGGGCCGAAACGGTCGGCCTCATGGCTGCCGACCGCGAGGAGGCCGAGCTTGCCCTGCACGCCGAGCGGCATGAGCGCGAGCGAAGTGATGCGCTCGGCCTGCGTGCCGAACAGGAATTCGAGTTGCGGGGCGCGCAGCCGTCCGACGTAAGGTTTGCCGGCCTTGAGGAACTCGTGCAGTTGCTCGAGACCGCCATCCCCGGGCTGCAGCCAGCGCGCCGGGCCGGCATCGGGATTGTCGCTGCGCTCGCTGATCAGGAACAGGCTGACTTCGTCGGCGCCGAAGCGGTTGCGCAATTCCTCCTGCACGGCGTACAGGCGGTCGGCGAAAGTCTGGGCTTCGAGCAGTGCCAGCGCCAGCCGGTGGATGCGCTCGATGAGCGCGTCGTTGCCGCGCGCTACCTCGATCAGGTCCACGAGTTTGCGTTCCATCTGGCGGTGCTGCTGGCGCAGCACCTCGACCTGGCGCTCGATGAGCGACACCGCATGGCCGGCCGGGTGCGGCACCTTGAGTTTGGCGAGCACGTCCACGTGGCTTTCGAAAAATTCCGGATGCTGAACCAGATAATCCGTGACGGAATCTTCCTGTTCGGCGTGATCCGGCAGGCCGGATTTGTGCTCGATGCTCATAATTCGATGGTTCCGTCGTACACCCGGTTGGCCGGACCGCGCATCCACATGGGCTGACCCTCTCCGGGCCAGCTTATCACGAGCCGCCCGCCGCGCAGTGCGACTTCCACGCTCTCGTCCAGCCAGCCGGCGAGTCTCCCCCAGGCAGTGGTGGCGCACGCGCCCGATCCGCACGCCAGGGTTTCGCCGGTACCGCGCTCGAACACCCGCAGCTTCACGTGCGTGCGGTCCAGCCATTGCGCGAAATTGACGTTCACGCGTTTCGGAAAGCGCGGATGACGTTCGATCCTGGGGCCGAGTTCCGCGACCGGCGCGATGTCCACGTCCGGCATGTCGAGGATGGCATGCGGATTGCCCATGGAGACCACGCCGATCTCGTAGTTGCGGCCGTCCACTTCCAGCTCGTAGGTAAGCGCGCGCTCGCGCGCCTCGAAGGGCACGCGCGCCGGCTCGAATTCCGGCACGCCCATGTTGACGCGCACGCTGTCGAGGTCGCGCACGTCGGCGATGAGCACGCGACCGGCGGACTCCAGGCTGAGTTCGGGGCCGCGCGCGCGGCCGTTTTCCACCAGCAGGCGGCTCACGCAGCGCGCGCCGTTGCCGCACTGCTCCACTTCGCCGCCGTCGGCGTTGTAGATGCGGTAGTGCGCGGTGTGCGCCTTGTCGCGCGGCGCTTCGAGCAGCAGCAATTGATCGAAGCCCACGCCGGTGCGCCGGTCCGCGAGCTCCTGCACGCGCCGGGTGTCCAGACGCAGCGGCCGGTCGAGGGCATCGATCACCATGAAGTCGTTGCCCAGGCCTTCCATCTTGCTGAAGGGGATTTTCACGCTTGCGCTCCGCTCATGAGTACGCGGTAGTCCTTGTCTATGCAGCGGTCCATGACCACCATAATACCGGCTTGGCGGGCGCGCTCCGCGGCCGGCACGTTGACCACGCCTTCCTGCAGCCACAGCGCCGGTGCATGGATGGCGATGCAGTCGTCCACGATTTGGTCCACGTGCTCGGGCGCACGGAACACGTCCACAAGGTCCACCGGACCGGGCACCGAGCGCAGGTCCGGCCAGGCTTTCTCGCCCAACACCTCGTCCACCGCCGGCCGCACCGGGACGATCTCGTAACCGTAACGCTGCAAGGCCCGGGCCACGCCGTGGCTTGGCCGCGCGGGGTTGGGCGACAGGCCGACCACCGCGATGCGCCGGATGCGCTGCAGCAGGGCCCGGATTTCCTCGGTGGGCGGGTTGCGAAAGCTCATGCCTGTACCGGAATCAGATTGCGGGATGCGCCCATTATAGGCATGGCAATGCGCGGGCCTGGTGGCGGGCAAACCCGCCGGGCCGGCGTTCCGCGCTGGCAACCGCCGTCTATACTGAACCCGGTTAAAGGGGGCAAAAAACGGCTAACAAGGACACGTCTTGAGGAGGCCACATGCGCACGATCATGGTGATAAACGCCAAGGGCGGCTGCGGCAAATCCACGCTCGCCACCAACATCGCCGGCTACTTCGCCAGTAACTGGGACGCGGTCACCAGCCTCGCGGATTACGATCCGCAGGCCTCGAGCCTCGATTGGCTGGCGCGACGCCCGCCGGAGCGCGACAAGATCCACGGCGTGGATGCGCACAAGCACGGCCTCACGCATCTCGACCGCTACACCGATTTCCTCATCATTGATGCGCCGGCCCGTTCCCACGGCTCGGAACTCACGCAGATGGTGCGGCATGCGGAAACCATCGTGGTGCCGGTGCTGCCTTCGCCGATAGACATCGGCGCGGCCGCCAAATTCGTCACGGAACTGCTGGACGTGGGCAAGGTCGAGCGCAGGGAAGTCAAAGTCGCAGTGGTCGCCAACCGCGTGCGCGAGAATCTTTTGATCTACGACGAGCTGGAAGAATTCCTCGACACGCTCAAGGTGCCGGTGATCGCGCGCCTACGCGATACCCAGAATTATATCCGCGCCTACACCCGCGGACTCGGCATCCACGAACTGCCGGAATATCTTTCCTGGCCCGATCAGGAACAGTGGGAGCCGCTGGTTGAATGGCTGGAGAGCCGACGCAGCCGGCCTGCGGCATGAAACAAACGGCAGGAAGAGGCTCAATGCTTTCTTTCATGCCCTTTTGCCATCAGCGTCCAGTGAGCCTTATCGGTTGAATACTCCTGCCGGTATTCAATCGCACGCAGTGAACTCCAGGTGCTCCCCTTGGGGAAATGGGTGGCATTGCCGTCGGACAATTGGCAACGCTCAGTGATTACGTTCGTGCAATGATTGAATGATCGGGCAGCTCATTTTTCCGCGTGTGGTCTCGCAGCGCCGCACCAGTACCGCCAACGTGTGTTCAACGCGTTTCAGTCCCATGATGCGTTTCCGCACTACCGCGAGTTTGGCTTCCGCCAAAGTTTCCACGGCGCGGCAACTGCCGCCCTGTTCCAGGCTCAGCAGTTCTCCGATCTCTTTCAGGCTGAATCCCAGCTCCTGCGCGGCGCGGATGAAGCGCAGCCGCTCAACCTCACCGGGACCGTAACGGCGGATGCTGCCGTAGCCGCGCGGCGGCTCGGGCATGAGTCCGCGGCGCTGGTAGTAGCGCACCGTCTCCACACCGATGTCCGCGGCTTTCGCCAGCCCGCCGATGGTCAGTTCGTTCATATTAGATCGCCTCTTGACTCCGTACCGTGGTACAGGGCGTAGTTTAACGCCGTGGCAGGCGGCGAAGATTGAGCATGTCGGAGAAGCATTGGTTAGTCGGCGGTGTGTTGGCGACGGTGGGCGCTTCGCTTTGCTGCGTGGTGCCGCTGGTGTTCGTGAGTCTCGGCATCGGCGGCGCCTGGCTCGCCAGCCTGCAATGGTTTGAGCCCTACCGGCCTTATCTTATTGGCATTACTGTTTTGTTCCTGGCGCTCGGCTTCCGCGCGCTGTATCTGAAACCGGTGCGCTGCAAGCCCGGCGAAGCCTGCGCCGACCCGCGCGTGCGCCGCCGGCAACGCGCGATTTTCTGGAGTGTGAGCGTTATCTTGCTGGTGTTGATTGTCATTCCCTGGTTTGCGCCTCTGTTCTACTGAGGCAAGGAGTCGAAGATGAAAATGCGTAGCGCTGCAATCGTATCGTTGTTGTCTTTCGTTCTGGGCGCGAGCGCACTCGCGGCACCGGTCACAAAAACCGCAGTGTTGGACGTGCCGGGCATGACCTGTCCGCTGTGCCCCATCACCGTGCGCAAGGCACTGGAGCGCGTGCCGGGCGTGGAAAAGATCTCGGTGAATTTCCCGGCGCGCACCGTGTCGGTCGCGTATGACGCCGGACGCACCGATGTGACGGCGCTGCTCAAGGCCACGACGGATGCGGGTTATCCCGCAAAGCTTGAAAACCAGGTGAAACCATGAATACCGCCGCACATTCGGAAACCCATGACCCGGAACTGGCTGCGCACCGGGAGTTTGGCGAAATCAGTCACGGTACCGCGCGGCATCTCAAGTTCATGCGCCAGGAAGCGATCTTCAGCGACGGCGCGCTGCCGGCGCGCCTGAAGGCGCTGGCCGCGGCGCTGTGGAGCGTGAGTGCGCGCTGTGAGCCGTGCATCCGCTTCTACATGCAGAAGGCCCATGAACTTGGCGCCACGCGAGAGGAGATCGGCGAAATCCTGGCAATCGCCTCGACCATGGGCGGCTGCGTGGGCGAGACTTGGGCAGTCAAGGCGTTTGCCGCAGTGCGCGAAGACTTGCCAGAAGCGGCCTGCTGCGAGACCTGAAAGATCGCCTCTCCTTCAAACCTACCCTCTCAAGGAGATACCTACATGAGTACGTGCGCGACGAACAGCGAAAGAGATTTGCTCGGTCGTCGCTGGACCATTGGGCTGTTGTGGGTGGCACCATGGGTATTAATTGTTGCAAGCGCCTATACCGACAACCTCATTCGTACGGTCGCCTGAACCTTCGGATTTACGATGATGGGGGTCGCCTGTCTCGTCAATGCCCGCGGTTGCGGACGCCGTCATTGTTTCTATACCGGGCCGCTTTTTCTTCTGGCCGCAGTGGCTTCGCTGCTCTATGGGTTGCAGGTCCTGCCGCTCGGCCCTGATGGCTGGAACTGGATCATCGGAGTTACGGTGGTGGGGAGCCTGCTGGCCTGCTGTGGGCTGGAAACCATGTTCGGCAAATATACGGCCGGCCATTCATAATGCATCAGTCGCTCTCATCATGAACGTGTTTTGATTTCAGTTCCCTTTGCCACCAGTGTCCAGTGAACCTTGTCGTTTGAAAATTCCTGCCGGTATTCGATGGAGCGCGGTGAACTCCAAGTATTCACCACGCGGAAGTATATGGTTTTGCCCTTGTCGTGATATTCCCAGGGAAAGGTCCAGACGTTGCCTTTGATGATGAGTTTGCCGGCCGCTCCGGGATCATCCCCATTCATTGGAACTCCATAAACATGGTATAGATCGGCGTTGGCATCGTAAGTATACACGCTCAGCACCGGTGCGGGTTTGCCGTTCACGGTCTGGTGAATGACGTAGAAATCTCCGCTGCGCCAGCAGTCATTGTGTATGGTGTCGGTTTCGTGGCCGGCCTTACTGTAAGACGTGTTGAACTTTTCGGTCTGGCCTTTCCAGGTGCCGGTGTAGGCGGCGATCTTGTCCAATCCCGCAGGTGCGGAGGCGGCGGCGAATGTGGAAGTGAAGAACAACGCGATAAACAAGGACATCTGGAATAATTTGTTCACGACTGGCTTCCGTCAGTATTGGTAGCGGCTGCATCGGATGTGATTTCGTTTTTCGGCTTGTCGTCGGCGACGGTACTGAGAAACTCCTCCGCCAATGCCCAATACACCGGCCGGCGGCACACAAGTTTCGAGGCGCCCAACGCGATTAACGCCGCCGCCAGGATCGGGAAAATCATCGCCTGATCGTTGACCATTTCCATGACGATCACCGCGGCGGTGAGCGGCGTCTGCACCGCTCCGGTGAAATAACTCACCATGCCGAGCACCACCACGGTGGCGGCCGGTGCGAACGGTACCAGCAACGCCAGATCCGCGCCCAGTCCCGCACCCGCCGCCAGGGATGGCGAAAACAAGCCGCCGGGGATGCCACTGTAATAGGACACGAGGTTAGCCAGGATTTTGTAAAACGGAAAACCCCAACCCATACTCCGGTCACCGGCGAGCACGTGGCGCGCTTGCTCGTAACCGGTGCCGTAGGTGGCGCCGTGGGAGACCAGGCCGATGACCGCAATCAACAGTCCGCAGCCGAGCGCGATCACCAGCCAGTATTTTCCGAACCAGGGCCGCAGTCGGCGCATACCGCCAACCAGCAGGCGGCTGTAGATTCCACCCAGCAGTCCGCCCGCGACGCCGCAAACCGGCACCGCGATCCAGTCTCGCGCGTGCACAAAGCTCGCGCTGGTCACGCCGAAATAGGTGTAGTTGCCGAGAATTCCGAGCGCCACCACGCCGGCAATAATCACTGCCAGCAGCAGCATGCCGGTGGCTTTTTCCTCGTAGAAGCGCGCCATCTCCTCAATGGCGAACACAATTCCGGCAATCGGCGTGTTGAAGGCCGCGGCAATTCCGGCCGCACCGCCCGCCATGATCAGGCCGTGGCGCAGATAGTGCGGAGGAAAGCGCGTAAAACGCCCGAGCGAATACATAGTGGAAGCGCCGATGTGCACGATCGGGCCTTCACGGCCGATGGAAGCGCCGCCCACGAAGCCAATCAGCGTCAACAGGATTTTGCCGAAGGCGATGCGCAATGACAGCAAAGCGCGCCGCCGGGTGGCGTTGGGAATGCGCAATGCCGCAATCGCCTGCGGGATACCGCTGCCCTGCGTGTTCGGAAACACATAGCGCGTCAGAAACACCACGAGCACGAGAATCACCGGCGATACCAGGAAGGTCCACCAGCGCGATTGGTCCAGAATGCGCTGATGCAACGCCATCGCCCAAGTGCTGGCGAGCGTGAAGCCCGCGGCGATGCCGCCGACTGCCAGCGCCCCGCACCAGAAAATTATCCGGGTCTTCCAGTCACGAACCGAGAGGTAGCCCAGTAATCGGTTGGCCATGAGCCGTCTGTATTAAGGAAGGGCGGAGCAGGATAGCACTGGCCGGATTTTACATCGTGATGGACCGACATCGCAGGGCGAGTGGTCAGAATCCGCCAGCGCAGTTAGCATGCGCGGCATCCGGATGAACACGGGTGGCCTTGATGATGGCAGATGCGGAATACGAACGGGAAATCCTGGCATGGCGCGCCGCGCGCCTGAAAAGGCTCACGGCCGAAGACGGTTGGACCACGCTTGTGGGTCTCTATTGGCTGGAACCAGGTGACAATAGCTTCGGCCGGGCTGCATCGAACAGCATCGTGATGGATTATCCGGCCCTGCCGGATCACGCCGGTACGTTTCAGGTGAAGGGCCGCGAAGTGCGGTTCGTGGCTGCACCCGGTGCCAGCGTGCTGCACGATGGCCGGCCGGTGCACGCCATCGGACCGCTCGCGGATGACGCCGTCGGTGCACCCATGGTGCTCAGCATCGGCACAGTGAGTTTTTATCTCATCGAGCGCAGCAGCCGGCTGGGCATCCGCGTCAAAGACAGTCGGGCCGAGGCCCGGATACATTTCCGCGGACTGGAATATTTCCCGGTGGATCCAAATTGGCGGCTGGCCGCACGCTTCGAGCCATATTCGCCTCCGAAGAAAATACCCATCACCACGGTGCTGGGCATGGAAGAGGAAATGCCGTCGCCCGGTGCGCTGGTGTTTGAAGTGGAGCGCGAAACCTGCCGCCTCGATGCAGTATTGGAATCCGGGGAGCGGGAATGGTTTGTGATGTTTGCCGACCGCACCAACGGCAAGCAGTCCTATGGCGCCGGCCGGTTTCTGTACGTTGCGCCGCCGGCGGACGGCTGGACCGTAATTGACTTCAACAAGAGCTATTCACCGCCCTGTGCCTTCAGCGCCTTCGCCACCTGCCCGCTGCCGCCGCCGCAGAACCGTCTGCCCATCGCAGTCACCGCGGGCGAATTGCAGTACGCCGACGTTGATCACTGAGGAAAAACAGCACCGTGTTTCGGTGATGCTTTACATCATATCTGAAACGTGGCACTCAACTCGATGAAGCGCGCCGGCAGAATGTAGGACTGGCTGTTGCCCAGCTCGCTGTTGGAAATCGGGGGCCGCTGATTATTGAGATTACGGCCGTCGAGCCTCAGGGTCCATTTCTCAAAGCGATATCCGATGCCCGCGTCATAAGTGACGAAAGCGGGGGTGGAGACGGTATTCTCCGGATCGAAGTAACGTTGGCCGGTATAGCGCACCAGGAGCGAACCGATCCAGCCGTGCTCCGGCATGTAAAACAGGCCGGTGGAGAACAGATCGAGCGGTGACATCTCCAAGCGATGGCCGGCATCTTGTACCAAACCGGTGGGCGTCTGGTTGATGAAATTGCGGTAAGTGGCATCGTGGTAGCTGTAAGCCAGCTGCCAGCGCCAGTCCCGGTTCAGGCGCCAATCCGCGGCCAATTCGATTCCCTTGAAGCGGTTCTGGCCTCCGTTGGCGATGCCGGGCAGGCCGTTCACATCCGTCGAGATCACCGTGTTGTTCATATTGGTCAGGAACGCGTTTGCCTCCCAGTCGAGGCGGCCTTGCCACAGCTTGCCCTTGAGTCCGGCTTCATAGGCCTGGGCGGTCTCGGGTTCCAGAATATTCGGCGTGTACTCCGGCCCGAAATCGGTGGCCGCGGGCTTGAAAGTGTTGCGGTAATTGCCGTAAACGACCAGGTCATCCGCGCCGCTCTGCCAAGCGGTGTAGCCCAGCGCCACGATTCCGGAAAAACGCGTATTGCTGCGCTGATCGCCGCCGGACTGTGGCGTCTGGGCCGGGTCGGTGGGAAACAGCGTGGCGCTCCGGGATTCGAGGTCGTGATTAAATTGCAGGCCGAGGTTGAAGTCCCAGCGCGGCGCAAACGTCCAATCGGCCTGCGAGTACAGCCCGAAGAAGCGGCGCGTGTCCTGCATGCCGGTGTACTCGTCCACCGGCACAGAGGTGCTGGCAGGCGGATTGGCGCCGTCCGGCGCGATGAAATACTCGAAGTTGGCGCTTTGCTCCTGTCCCGAACCGTACAGATAGCTGAAACCCGCGACCAGTTCGAAATCATCCCGGAGCGAGAAAGTCAGGTGGCTGTCGAAATAGATATCCGTATGGTCCTGGCTCTGATTGAAGCCGTCCGCATTGGGCAGGCCGTTGTTGGTCAACTGGTCCGAGCGCAGGAAGCCGCGGATGTTGCGGTTGTGGGTAAAAACGTTGGCAAGCGTCGTGCTCCACTGGCCCCACTTCAGGCTGGTGTCGTTGCTGAGCACCAGGCTGACGCGGTCCTCATCCATCCTGGCGTCGCTCGGATTGTTGTTGGTGTCAACCGGCACCAGTGGCGACAGCGCGCTTGCACCGTCGGGCAGTGGGCGCGGGCTCGCGGGTTTTTGGCGCAGCAGCAGGCCGTCCAGGTCCAGACGGAACTCACCGCTGTCCGTGTCCACGGCGCTGCGATACAGGACGTGGGAGCGCGTATAGGCGGTGCGCGGATCGCTGAAATTGCGCTGGGTCACGTCCGCCGCGATAGATTGGCGGACCGGACCGTCGCTGGTGATGGGCGCGGCCACGCCGGCACTGCTGCTGCCGTAGGAACCGTAGGATGCCGTAGCGGTGGCGCCGGGTGCGCCGGCCTTGCGGTGGATGATGTTGATGACCCCCACAAACGAGGTGGCGCCATATTTCACCGGTGCCGAACCGCGGATCACCTCAATGCGCTCCACGTCGTTGAGACTAATGCTCGCCAGATCCGGGTTGAAAGCGCCGCCCACCGGGACGCCGTCCACCAACAGCAGGAAGGCATCGAACTCGCGCAGACCCTGGAACTCGGGCACCGCGCTCGCCGGTCCGCCATCGCCGCCCGGTGCAATCTCCACGCCGGCTGACAATGCCAGGGCGCTGCGCAGGTCCGTGGCGCCCATCGCCATTAGTTGATTGTGGTTGATGATGTTGATGCTCTGCGGCACGCTGCCCAGATTTTCGGGCAAGGGCGTGGCGGTGACTTCCACCGAGCCCAGGGTCGTGGTTTGAAGCTGGTCCGGAGTGTCCGCTAAAGCGGTGTTGCACATGAAGGCAACAGGAAGCAGAACGGAAATTAGCAAACCCGATGACGTGATTTTCATGAGGGATTTGACCTTGTTGCAATTATATTTTGGTGGGGAAAAAGAAGCGGGGATTTCGGTAATCCTAATGTGACTTCCGGAGGTGGAAATAGTTCCGAGGCCGTCCAACGGTATTTTGTCCGGGCTGGGAACGGACTCCGAGGCACGGCCGTCATTGCGCCTGACTTACACGGTGTGCGGTAATACGCTCAAAAGCCAAGCTCGCAGGTGCTGGATTTCCTCGGGACAAACTGCATGCGGCATCGGATAAGTATGCCAAGCGATCCGACAACCGCGCGCTGTCAGCACCTTGCGTGTCTGCTCGGCCAGCGGCAGCGGCACAATCGGGTCCTGCGTGCCGTGACCGTAGAAAATCGGCGTCGCGGTATTGGCGGCGTGGATCGCAAAATCCAGGCCTTCATTGAGCGGCAGGTAGGTGGACAACGCCATGATGCCCGCGAGCCGTTCGCGGTATTGCAGGCCGGTATAGAGCACGACCGCGCCGCCCTGCGAAAACCCCGCGAGCACGATGCGCGCGGCTGGAACGCCGCGCTGGTTTTCGCGTGCAATCAGCGCTTCCACCAATGCGCGTGAAGCCAGCATGCCAGCCTTGTCGCGCGGCTGGTGTGCGCCGATTTTCACGATGTCGAACCAGGCGCGCATCGGCATGCCGTTGTTGAGCGTCACCGGCCGCACCGGTGCGTGCGGAAATACGAAACGCACCGGCAGCGTGGCGGGCAACCTGAGTTCCGGCACGATGGGTCCGAAGTCGTGGCCATCCGCCCCCAGGCCGTGCAGCCAGATGATGCTGGCTGTAGGCGCACCACCGGTTTCAATCTCGACGCACTCGGGCAAATCCGCCATCGCGCTCTCCGCTAGAATGAGCGGCGATTGTAACGAAGAACCAATCCTTTTCCTTGTCCCCTCGCCCCCGGAAGGGAGAGGGCGAATTGCAAAGCAATGAGCGGGCTGCCACGGATGGCAGCCCTGGACTTTCAGGCGCAGCAGGATTGCGCAGCCTGAAAGGGTGAGGGGAAACAGCTTTGGATTTCTCAAACAAAACTATTCTTATCACCGGCGCGGCGCGCGGCATCGGCCGCGCGACAGCCAAAGCCTTTGCTAAGCTCGGCGGCAGCGCAGCGGTGCATTACCACACGAGCCAAAAACAGGCCGAGCAACTTGTTCATGCCTTGGCCGGTAAAAATCATCGCGCCTTCGGCGCCGACCTCACCGATCCCCCCGCCTGTGAATCGTTGATCAACGAGGTGGTCAACCATTACGGCCGGTTGGATGTGCTGGTAAATAACGCCGGCATTTATGAAGTCAGGCCGCTCAAGGATTTGAACTACGCCGGCTGGCAACTGACCTGGAAGAACACACTGGCCGCCGACCTCACCGCACCCGCCAATCTCTGTTTCCTCGCCGCGCAAGTCATGATGAATCAGAAAAGCGGTCACATCATCAACATCTCCTCGCGCGGCGCCTTTCGCGGCGAGCCGGAGGCTCTCCCCTATGGCGCATCCAAAGCGGGATTGAACCAGTTTTCCCAATCCCTCGCCCAGGCACTTGCGCCCTGGAACATTTTCGTGGGCGTGGTCGCTCCCGGCTTCGTGCGCACCGACATGGCGACCGCACTGCTAGATGGCCCGCAGGGCGAAGCCATCCGCAAACAAAGCCCGCTCAACCGCGTGGCCACCCCGGAAGAAATCGCTGAAGCTGTCGTTCGACTTGCCGCCGACGGCATGTTGTACGCTACCGGCTGCATCCTGGACGTGAATGGCGCGTCGTATTTGCGAAGCTGAGGCAGTAAGCCATGGACTGGATTACCGATCCGAACATCTGGGCCGCGCTGGTGACATTGACCGCGCTGGAGATCGTACTCGGCATCGACAACATCATTTTCATTTCCATCGTGACCGGCGGCCTGCCGGTCGAGCGCCAGGCCTCGGCGCGTCGCACCGGCCTGATTCTGGCGGTGGTCACGCGGCTGCTGTTGCTGGCGTCCATTTTCTGGCTGTCGCGCCTGACGCGTCCGCTGTTCACGCTGTTCGAACAGCCGTTTTCGCTCCGCGACCTAGTGCTGATCGGCGGCGGCCTGTTCCTGCTGGCCAAGAGCACGCTTGAAATCCACGGCGATATCGACCAGAGCCATACACGTCAACGCGCAGCGCAACGTAGATCGTTCTTTGCGGCGGTGACCCAGATTCTGCTGCTGGACGTGGTGTTCTCGCTGGATTCGGTCATCACCGCCATCGGCATGTCGGACAAACTGGCAGTGATGGCCGCGGCCATCATCATCGCGGTGGGCTTCATGCTGATGTATGCCGGCGCAGTAAGCCGCTTCGTGCAGCGCCACCCCACGCTCAAGATGCTGGCGCTGGCGTTTCTGGTATTGATCGGCGTGGCACTGATCGCGGACGGACTCGGCGTGCACATCCCCAAAGGCTACATCTACTTCTCCATGGCCTTCGCCTTCGGCGTCGAGATGCTCAATCTGCAGATCCGCAAGCGCCGCGCGCCATGAGCCGCCTGCCGCTGATCCTGTCCTGGAGCGGCGGCAAGGACAGCGCCTTGGCGCTGCACGCCCTGCGGCATGACCCGCGCTACCGGGTCGTAGGTCTGCTCACCAGTGTGAACGGGCATTACGGCCGCGTCAGCATGCACGGCGTGCACGAGGCACTGCTGAATGCACAGGCGGAATCCATCGGCCTGCCGCTTTACAAGGTGAAGCTTTCGGAGCGCCCGTCCAACGAGGAATACGAGCAGAAAATGCGCATTGCTTTGGAGGGCTTCAAAGTTCAAGGTATCCGGCATGTAGCCTTCGGCGATTTGTTTCTGGAGGACATCCGCCAATACCGGTTGGACAATATGCACAAGGTGGACATGGAATGTGTGTTCCCGCTATGGCACAAGCCTACGGACCAACTGGCGCGGGAATTCATTGCACTCAGATTCAAGGCCGTGCTGTGTTGCGTGGACGAGCAGCAGCTCAGCGGCGAATTCGCCGGCCGCGAGTACGATGCCGCCTTGCTAGGTGCGTTGCCGGCTACCGTGGATCCCTGCGGGGAGCACGGCGAATTCCACACCTTCGTGTATGCCGGCCCGGTATTCCGGCGACCAATTGCTTTCCGGCGTGGCGAGCGCGTGCGCCGCGATGAGCATTTCCATTTCTGCGACCTGATTTCTGCGGAGGCTCGGTATGACGATCTGGCTTAAACCGGTGAACGTGGATGACCTCAACCGCTACCAACAGCAGACGCTGGTGACGCACCTCGGCATCCGCTACACGGAGGTGGGCGAGGATTACCTCAAGGCCACAATGCCGGTGGATGCGCGCACCAAACAGCCGGCCGGCATCCTGCACGGCGGGGCCTCCGCGGCGCTCGCCGAAACCTTGGGCTCCACCGGCGCCAATCTGGTGGTGGACCGGAGCAAAACCCTGTGCGTGGGGCTGGAACTCAACTGCAATCACATCCGCGCGATGCGCGAGGGCCAGGTCACCGGCACCGCGCGGCCGCTGCACGTCGGCAGAACTACCCAAGTGTGGGAAATCAAAATCACCGACGATCAGGATCGCCTGGTGTGTGTGTCGCGGATCACGATGGCGGTGCTGGATCGCTCAACAATCAAGAGTTGACGGTCGTTCCATGAGCCATGCGTGGCGCGCCGATCGGCTGGCTCACGCTGGGCCCATGACGGTTTTGGAACGCGCCGCTTTTCGAACTGGATGATCAATCGTTAAGAAACTGCGCACGCGAGCCAGTTGGCCAATCCCGCGCGTTCCTCGAAGGTGGCACCGCTGCATTAGGCGGTAGGTGTGGCGCGCAAAAATCAGCGGGCGTTCTGATGTACGGCAGCCACCAGCGTTTACCAGTGCGCCACCGCCTGTTGGGCCGCGGCGTTCGCAGGCCGCGCCAACAATCCAGTCTGGCTCATGCTCACGCGATATTCGGCGCCGTCCGCCATCGGCAGGTAGGTGGCGCTGCCGTAGCTCGCGTCCACCCACGGCAGCCAGGCGTGGGCACGCGCGAAACTCCACACGTCCAGTCCGCCGCCGCCCGCAAGGTCCACCGCCGTGTGGTAATCGCGTTGCTCCTGCTCGATATTCCGGTAACGACCCTCGAGCCGGTCGAGGTGATACAGCGCATTGAAACCCAGCAGATTGCCCGGGCCGGTCCACTTGAGCACTCGTGCTGAAAGCTCCCACTCGTCGCCGCGCAGCACCTTGGTGCGTACCCGGCCGCGCGCATCCGTGAGGCTCGCGCGAAACTCCTGGGGTGCAAGCTGAGTGAACGCCAGATCCGCTACCGGCTGCTCGTAGGTCAGACGATGATAGCTGCGCAGATTGATCGCCACCGCCACCGTCAGCCCCACCGCCGCGAGCAGGATTGCGCCGACGATCACGCGGCCGATGCCACCGGCGAATTTGCCCCGGAACAGCCGCTGCCAACCGCGGAAAAACACGGCGAGGCCGATGAGCGCTACCAGAATCACCACCAGCCCGGCAATCCACAACGACACCGGCACCTGGAATGACATACACGCTCTCCTGTGACGGCAAGACTCTAGCACGCGCAATGCGAAGCGCGGTTATACTCTTGCGATGCGGCGTCCTGTATTGGTTTGTTTGGCGTTCCTGCTGCTTGCAGGACTGGCCGGCTGCGGCCAAAAGGGGCCGCTGTACCTGCCGGTGACGCCGCCACGCACCATCCCATCCATGCCACAAGCCGCAACGCACGCCGCGCCCGCTTCCGCCACGCATTCCGCGCCGGCGGCATCCAAACCGCACTGACCGGCGCCCCTTGGCACCGGTGTCCGCGTTCCAATACCGCGACGGCATGCTGCACGCCGAGGATGTGCCGCTGCCGCAACTCGCGGCGGCCTTCGGTACACCTTTATATGTATATGCGCGCTGCGCACTCACGGATTCCTGGTTGCAGTTTGCCCAGCCGTTCGCCCACACGCCCCATCAGGTGTGTTACGCAGTCAAAGCCAATGGCACGCTCGCGCTGTTGCAGGTGCTGGTGCAACTCGGCGCAGGCTTCGACATCGTGTCCGGCGGCGAACTCGCGCGCGTGCTGCGCGCCGGCGGCGAACCCGGGCGCGTGGTGTTTTCCGGAGTCGGCAAGCGCAGCGATGAACTGGAACAGGCGCTGGCCGCAGGCGTCGGCTGTTTCAACGTGGAATCCGCCGCCGAGCTGGAGCGGCTGAATGCGCTGGCCTCGGCGCGCAAGCAGCGTGCACCGGTGGCGCTGCGCGTCAACCCGGGCGTCGAAACGCGCACGCATCCGCATATCGCCACCGGCCACAGTGGCGCGAAATTCGGCATCGAGCTGGCCCAGGTTGAATCCCTGGCGCTGCACGCAACCGGCCCGCCGGGCGTGCAACTGCAAGGGCTCGCCTGCCATGTCGGTTCGCAAATCACCGAGTGCCAGGCAATTCTCGAAGCGGCAACACGGCTCGCCGAACTGGCCGACCGCTTGCGCGCGCGCGGCATCGGGCTCGCGCACCTGGATTTCGGCGGCGGCTTTCCCGTGCGCTATCGCCCCGATGAACCGCTGCCGGATGTGGCCGCGCTGCTCAGCGAGCTGCGCGCACTCGCCGAGACGCGCGGGCTGGCCATGCGCATCGAGCCGGGACGCGCGATGGTGGCGCCCGCGGGTGTGCTGCTCACGCGCGTTGAATACCTGAAGCGTACGGCACAGCGGCGATTTGCCGTCGTGGATGCGGGCATGACCGAATTGATCCGTCCGGCACTCTACGACGCTTGGCACGAGATCCGGGAAGTTGTGCCGCGCGCCGACGAGGCCGAGCTCTGCGACGTGGTGGGGCCGGTGTGCGAAAGTGCCGATATTCTCGGCCGCGATCGCCGGCTCGCCGTCCAACCGGGCGATTTGCTTGCGATCATGAACGCAGGTGCCTACGGCGCAAGCATGGCCTCGAACTACAACGCCCGCCCGCGCGCCGCCGAAGTGCTGGTGGACGGCGCGCGTTCCGCACTCATCCGCCGCCGCGAGACTCTCGATGATCTGATGGCGCACGAAGAACGGCTGCACAAATAATCAATTATGCATGCGCTCGATATCGAGAGTCTTGAGGTATCTGTACCCGTAGAGCGAGCCGAGCACCGCAGTGAGCAAGGAATAGCCCGAAAGGGGTGCGGACAGGATGGCCGCACTCCCGCCGTCGGGCCAGGGATGGCCCGTCGGCGGGACTCCGCTGCGAACAAGGCGCGCAGGGTAGCCGCGCTTTGCGCGGCCCGCTCTCCGGGGGAATGGCTTTGGGCACTTTCGCCGAAACGAAAGTGCCCCGCCCGCGGGTGCGGGTACCCGCATCCAAAAACTCTACGGCCGGAGGCCACGCTAAATACCCTAAACTTACCCCATGCCTGAAAACGCAGCCGCCAACGACACCCCGAAGAAGCCCCTGATTCTCGTGGACGGTTCGTCGTATCTGTATCGCGCCTATTTCGCTCTGCCGCCGCTCAGCAATTCCAAAGGCGAACCCACCGGCGCGGTGCGCGGCGTTGCCGCCATGCTGAAGAAGCTGCTCGCGGACTACGCTCCCGAACGCCTGGCGGTGGTATTCGACGCGAGCGGCAAGACCTTCCGCGACGAGCTGTTCGCGGAGTACAAGGCCAACCGGCCCGCCATGCCGGACGACATGGTGGAGCAGATCGAGCCGCTGCATGCACTGGTCAAAGCCCTGGGTTTTCCGGTGCTGCAAATCCCCGGGGTCGAGGCTGATGATGTGATCGGAACGCTGGCCAAACAGGCCGCGGACGATCACCTGCCGGTGCTGATTTCCACCGGCGACAAGGATATGGGCCAGCTCGTGAATCCGCAGGTCACGCTGGTGAACACCATGACCGGCACCGTACTCGATCGCGAGGGCGTGAAGCAGAAATTCGGCGTGTGGCCGGAGCAGATCATCGATTATCTGGCGCTGGTGGGCGACAGTTCCGACAACATTCCCGGGGTCTCCGGCATCGGTCCCAAGACCGCCGCCCCGCTGCTCGAACATTTCGGCACACTCGAAAGCCTCTACGCGCGTCTGGACGAGGTACCGCAACTGGCGATCCGCGGCGCCAAACAGTTGCCGGAAAAATTACGCGCTCAGCACGAACAAGCGATGCTTTCCCGCCAACTGGCGGTGATTCGCTGCGACGTGGAACTTCCGGTGACGCTGGCCGACCTCGCGATGCGCGCACCCGACGCGGCTGCGTTGCGCGAGCTGTACACGCGGCTGGAATTCAAGACCTGGTTACGCGAACTGGACGGCGGCGAAACCAAACCGATGGAAGCGGCGCCTGTCCCTGTTGCCGCTGCATCCTCACCCCTCACTCCTCACGCCTCGCCCGAGCCCAGCTATGAAACGATTCTGGATGAGACCGCTTTGGACAAATGGATAGCCAAGCTCGAATCCGCGGAGCTTTTCGCTGTCGACACCGAAACCACCGGCCTCGATTACATGCAGGCGCGCATCGTCGGCGTGTCGTTTGCGGTCAAAAGCGGCGAGGCCGCCTACCTGCCGCTCGCGCACCGCTATGCGGACGTGCCGCCGCAACTGGACCGCGAACGCACGCTGCAGCGCCTCAAACCGCTGCTGGAAAGCGCTGCACATGCCAAGCTCGGCCACCACATCAAATATGACGCTCACGTGCTCGCCAATCACGGCATCGCGCTGGCCGGAATCAAATACGATTCGATGCTGGAATCGTACGTGCTCGACAGCGTGGCAAGCCAGCACAACATGGACGCGCTCGCGGAAAAGTACCTGAACTACAAGACTATTCACTACGAAGACGTGGCCGGCAAGGGCGCGAAGCAAATCGGCTTCGAGCAGGTGCGCATCGAGGAAGCCACGCGTTACTCCGCCGAGGACGCGGACGTGACCCTGCGCCTGCACGCGACCCTATGGCCGCGGTTGCGCGCCGTGCCCGCGCTCAAGCGCGTGTTCGAAGACATCGAGATGCCGCTGGTGCCAGTGCTGCTCGCCATGGAAAACCACGGCGTGCTGCTGGACAGCGCCATGCTCAGGCAACAGAGCAGCGAGATCACCGCCAGCCTGCGCAAACTTGAACTGCGCGCCCATGAACTCGCCGGCCAGCCCTTCAACCTGGACTCGCCCAAGCAGTTGCAGAGCGTACTGTTCGAGAAAATGCAGTTGCCAGTGATGCGCAAGACGCCGGGCGGCCAGCCGTCCACGGCCGAGGACGTGCTGGAGGAACTGGCGGCAGGCTACGAGCTGCCGAAAGTGATTGTCGATTACCGCGCGTTGAGCAAGCTCAAGTCCACGTACACCGATAAGCTTCCGACGCAGGTGAATCCCCAGACAGGACGCGTGCACACCAGCTATCACCAAGCCGTCGCGGCCACCGGGCGCCTGTCCTCCATGGATCCGAATCTGCAGAACATCCCAGTGCGCACTGCCGAAGGCCGGCGCATCCGGCAGGCGTTCATCGCGCCGCCGGGAAACTGCATCGTATCCGCCGATTACTCGCAGATCGAACTGCGCATCATGGCGCACCTCTCGGGCGACGCCGGTCTCATGGCGGCCTTCGAGCAGGGCATGGACATCCATCGCACCACGGCGGCCGAAGTCTTCGGGTTGAAATTGGAGGAGGTCAGCGACGAGCGCCGCCGCGCCGCCAAGGCCATCAATTTCGGTCTCATCTATGGCATGTCCGCCTTCGGCCTGGCCAAACAGCTCGGCATCGAGCGCGGTGCGGCCCAGGATTACGTGGACCTGTACTTTGCGCGTTATCCCGGTGTTAAGCAGTTCATGGACAAAACACGCGCAGTGGCGCGCGAGCAGGGCTATGTGGAAACTGTATTCGGCCGGCGCCTGTACCTGCCCGAGATCCGCGCCAAGAATCCGCAGCTGCGCCAGTACGCCGAACGCAGCGCCATCAACGCGCCCATGCAGGGCACTGCCGCCGACATCATCAAGCGCGCAATGATTGCGGTACACCGCTGGCTGGGAGAGCAGCGCGTGCCGGCGAAGATGATCATGCAGGTGCACGATGAACTGGTATTCGAAGTTGAAGACCCCGCGCTCAATGACGTGCAACGCGAGGTGCCGCGTCTCATGAGCGGCGCGGCGGAGCTCAAGGTGCCCTTGGTGGTGGACATCGGTTCAGGCGCGAACTGGGATGAAGCCCACTAAATGGAAACGTTCCTTATCTCCTCTCCCCTCGGGGAGAGGCTGGATGAGGGGGTGTCTTCTGTTACTACATTTCGCTTCGCCTATGGCGGGATGAGAGAAAATTATTTTGTCAATTCAGCAAGTTAGTGCTGATTTAAAATGTCACGTACCCGCGGAACTTTTCCCCGGGCCAAGGCTCCAATCCTTCGAGCGCCGCAATAGCGCTCACTCCTGCTCACCTCCCTGAGCGGGAAAAGCCATCCGGTCTCCCCAAGCCGGGTGAAGCGTTTAACCCCGGTGTTTTACCCCTTTGGCACCGGGGTTTCTTTTGCCTGCGTTTTGCCGCGGCTTGCGGCGCTCATGCGTGGAGTGGATTTCCGGGCTTGGTGTAGAATCGCGCCTTCCTTGCGGCGCACTGCACGCGGACTCCCGGCCCGCAAGACTGCCTTGGCCCATGTGCCGTCCGCCGCTTTGCCGTCAGGAGCCTTGCGCATGAACAAATGGGTATTGATGTTGGCCACCGCAGCCGCGGTGGCGGTGGCCGCCAACGCCGGCGCCGCCAGCGATCAAAGCGCGGTCCCCGGAAACGCGGCCGCCGGCCAGGCCAAGTCCGCCACTTGCGCCGCCTGCCACGGCGCCGACGGCAATAGCGTGAGCTCGCAATTCCCCAAGCTTGCCGGCCAGAATGCAGACTACATCGTGCGCGAACTGCAGCGCTTCAAATCAGGCGAGCGCAGAAACCCGATCATGCAGCCCATGGCTGCGCCGTTGAGCACGCAGGACATGGAAGACCTGGCTGCCTGGTTTTCCAGCCAGACGGTCAAACCCGGTGAGGCCGACCCCAGCCTGGTGAAGACCGGCGAAGCGGTGTACCGCGGCGGCGATGCCGCATCCGGAGTGCCGGCCTGCCTCGCCTGCCACGGTCCGGATGGCGCCGGCAACCCGCCGATGAAAATCCCGCAACTATCGGGTCAGCACGCCGAATACGTGGTGAGCCAGCTGCAAGCCTTCGCCAACGGCAGCCGCCAATCTCCGATGATGGATACCATTGCCGCGCGGCTCACGCCGGCGCAGATGCAGGCGGTGGCCAGTTACATCCAGGGCCTGCACTACGCGCCCATCCAGCCGTGAACTTGCAGCCGCGTGCACGTTCACAATGGCTGTGCGTTATCCTGAATTCCAGAGGAACGTGAACAGAGACACGGTAAGCAAACTGTGCGCGGCCGGCGCGCTGCTAATGTGCTGCGTCTTTGCCGGAACGGCTTTCGCGGCCAGCGCGGCACCGGCCTACCGGGAGGGCGTGAATTACATCCCGGTGATGCCGGCCCAGCCCGTGAATGTGAATCCCGGCCAGGTCGAGGTGCTGGAATTTTTCTGGTACGGCAGTCCGCAGTGCTTCGCGCTCGAACCGTACCTGGACGCATGGCAGAAAAGCCTGCCGGCAAACATAGTACTGACGCGCGTGCCGGCCACGCTGAATCCCCAGTGGGACGTCGCGGCGCGCGCCTATTACGTGGCCGTACAGCTGGGTATCGCGGACCGGGCCAATGCGCTGATCTACGCGGCCATGCATGTCCAGCACCTGAGTCTCGGCACGCAAAGCGATTTTCAGCGCCTGTTCGCCAGCCAGCTCGATGTGAGCGCGCAACAGTTCAACACCACGTGGAATTCGCTGCAGGTGGCCGCACGCCTCGCGCAGGCCAAGGTTCTGGCGCAACGCTACGGCGTCACCAACCTGCCGGCACTCACGGTGGACGGCAAGTGGCTGACCGGTGCGGGCTACCATTTGAGCGCCGCACAGATCGTGCCGGCGGTGGGCTGGCTGGTGCAGCAGGACGAGAGCGCGCTGGCGGCGAGTGTGCAACAGTAAATGCGGATTTGTGATCCGCGATGGCGCGGAAGATACAGGAGAGTCACAGTGAAAATATCAAAAACCCTGACTGCCGCCGCGCTGGCGGCCGGCCTGCTGATTTTCGGCGCCAGCGCCCTGGCGGCCGGCAAGTTTCAGGAAGGCGTGAACTACGTGCCGGTATCGCCGGCCCAGCCGACCACGGTTGCACCCGGTCAGATCGAAGTTATCGAGTTCTTCTGGTACGGCTGCCCGCACTGCTTCGCCTACGAGCCTTACGTGGATGCCTGGCTCAAGCACAAGCCCGCGAACGTAGTGTTCAAACTCATTCCGGCAGCCTGGACCGGCGGCGAACACATGGACATCGATGCACGCGCCTATTACACCGCACAGGCCTTGGGACTGGAGCCGAAAATCCACAACCCGTTGTTCAACGCCATTCACGTGGACAACCGTTTTGACCTGACCCAGAGTCAGTCGGCTTTGCAGGGGTTCTTCGCCAAGTACGGCGTGAGCAAACAGCAGTTCAATGCCACCTGGAACTCGTTCGGCGTCAATCTCAAAATGAACCAGGCGCTGCAGACCATCACCCGCTACGGCATCCAGGGCGTGCCCACGTTCGTGGTCAACGGCAAATGGATGACCGGTGCCGGCTATCAGATGCCGCCGCAGCAGGCGATGCAATGCGTGGATTTTCTGATACAGCAGGAACAAGCGGCACTGAAGAAATAGCCGCTCCTAACTCTGGCCGCCACGCGGCCAGAGCCCGCCGCGCGCGATGAGGGCCACGAACGCAGGCTGGGTTATCCGACGACCAGACGGTCTGCTTTCATCAGTTCCCACTGCCGCTCGTACTCCATGATCCGGGCTACGCTCTCGACAAATGTTTCGTCGTGGCCGAATCGCAACAGCAGGTAAAGCCCCGTTTCCAGCCCGGAGGAGATTCCCCCGGCTGTGATCACGCGGCCTTGGTCAACGATGCGGTGACGGTCTATGGAACACTTCGGCGCAATCCGGGCCAAGCGGTCAATCGGGATGATCTTCTCGGATGGATCTCCATTCTTGCGGCTGGTCGCCTTGAGGCCGTCCAAGATACCCGCCTTGCCATAGATCCACGAACCGGTACACACGCTCACCAGGCAGGTTTTTTCGGGCAACGCGCGCACGAACCCTAGCAGGCGTGCGTTGTGCATCTCGCGTCGCGTGCCGATGCCACCGGGGATCAGAAAAGCATCCATATCGGGGTGATCGTCGAGCCCGTAGCGCGGCGTCACCTGCAGTCCCGCGGTGGCTTGCACGCACTTGGCGGTGTCGCCGACCAAAAAGACATCCAGCTCGGGGTCCATGCGCTGCGCTACCGCGAAGACGCCAAACGGGGCCGTGAAATCAACGACCTCCACTCCATCGAAAACGTAGATTCCCAAACGCTTGCTCATGCTGCTCTCCTCGGCGCCGGACAGGCGGCGCGGCGATGACGGATTGCGCCAACGTCAGACTCGCCAAGGCACTCTGACGCGGGTCGGGAACGGGATAGTCACGCCGGGTGGCGGACGCATTCGTGCAGCTAATGTATACTCCCATTAGCTACCCGTCTACCGGCCGCCAATGGTGAGCTCGCACCCATGATCGCCACATCCCGTTTTCCGCTGCTGGGAGAGCCGCTCGTGGTCGACTTGGTGAACACCCGGGTACGCCGCAACGGCGTTGCTGCGGACTTGCTGGACAAGCCTGCCGCATTGACCGCTTGGCTGCGCGCCGAGCACGCGCGTCTCGCCTGGACCGGCACGGCTGACGCGGCCGACCTCGAAGCCGTGCGCACGCTGCGTGACGCTATTGGGCATTTGCTGCGCGCCAAACGCGAGCACACGCAGCCACCGTCAGCCGCCTTGGGCAAGGTGAACCGAGCTTTGGCGAATCCGGCGGCCCGGTCCCGTCTGACATGGAATGCAGCAGGCCCGCGCTCGACTCCGCCGACACGCCGGTCGAGACGCGGCGCGTTGTTGCGCGCGCTGGCAGCGGACGCGGTAGCCCTGCTAACGGATCCGCAGGCTGATCACTTGCGTAAATGCGCGCATCCGGACTGCATATTGCAGTTTGTGGCACGCAACCCACGGCGCCGCTGGTGTTCCGATGCGTTGTGCGGCAACCGCGCGCGCGTGGCGAGACACTATCTGCGCCGGCACGCAGCGCGCTGATGCACACGCTGACGAATCCGTTACCACCCGTACAAGTGGCCCCCCCGCGCTGGATGCTGGCAGTCATCTGCAGCGCGGCCTTCCTGGTATTCGTGCAGACCTTCATGGTGGCACCGTTGATACCGCAACTGTCGGTCGTGTTTCACAGCGCGACGGCGTGGGTGGCCTTGGCGGTGCCGGCGTACGTTATCCCGCAGGGACTGGCGACGTTGTGGGTCGGGCCACTCTCGGACCGGCTAGGCCGGCGCGCAGTGATATTCGGTTCGCTATTTGTTTTCATTACGTTCACTGCGGCCACCGCCACCGCCCGTCACGTCGGTGCGTTCATCGCGTGGCGCATCGTCACCGGTGTGAGTGCGGCCGGCGTCGTACCCATTTGCCTCACGCTGATCGGCGATGTGGTGCCGTTCGAGAGGCGCGGTCGCGCGGTCGGCTGGCTGTTCGGGTCCATCGCGGGCGGGACCGCGACCGGCGCTGTCGTAGGGGCGCTGCTGGAGCCCGTGCTGGGCTGGCGCAGCTTGTTTCTCGGCGTAGCCGCGTTGTGTGCCTTGATAGTCGTGCTTGCATCGGTCACTGGTGCGTTTCCAAGGCTGATCCGTCCGCGCGTCAGGGCGACGTGGTTGGCCGTTATGCACGGTTACACGGAGCTGTTGTCTCAGGCACGCGCGCAGCGGACCTACGGCTATGTACTGCTCAACGCGGTTCTGCAATCAGGCGTATTCACGTGGCTGGGTGTGTATCTCCACCAGCGATTCGGGATGGACGAGGCCGGCATTGGTCTGATGTTGCTGGGCTACGGCGTGCCCGGCTTGCTGTTCGGTCCGGTGATCGGAAAGCTAGCAGATCGCTACGGCCGCGCAAAGATCGTTCCCGCTGGGGTAGCCCTGACTGGCGTGTGCGCACTGCTGCTCGCACTGCCATTGTCACTGGGCGCAACGCGGGTCGCCATCGTGCTGCTGTCGCTGGGTTTTGATTTGACCCACCCGCAGTTAGCGGCGATTGCCACCGACCTGCGCGGCGGCGGCAGGGGCCAGGCAGTAGCGTTGATGGCGTTCTCACTGTTCATCGGGTTCGGCGTCGGCAGCTTGTTGTTCCAGGCGGCCTTGATGCTCAGGTTTACCGGCGCACTCGTTCTATTCGGCGCTGTTGCGTTGGCCGCTGCGGGTACCGCCGTTATACTGTTTCGCAGGGAACGGCCGCGGACGGTATAGTCGGTGTGAACGTCACGGCCGGCAATCCGGCTTTGCGACGGTCAGAAATCGCGGCCGTGACGGATTCATCCCGGCTTTACCTCTACCCCTGCCACCAACACGCCCGCCGTACAAAACTGGCGCGGGCACGTGGTGTCACGGAAGTATTCGCCGTTAACGTGACGGCTCCCCCCGTTGACCCGCACTGCCGCCCGGCAGTAATGTGCGCCGCCCCTGTGCGCCAAATCTGGACCGCGGCTCCCGCCAATGCAAGCGGCGACGGGGGCTGATACCGAAGTTTCAAGCGCTGTGAGTGGCGAATTCGATTGATGGGAAACGCCGTGCAGCGACACACTGCCCGAATGACTTCGACATGAGCCTGAATAACGTTCCGGAACGCGTCGCTGCCCTGCGTATCGTGATGCACCAGCGCAAGGTATCCGCCTGCATCATTCCCACCGCCGATCCGCATCTTTCCGAGTATCTGCCGGCGCACTGGAAAGCACGCGAGTGGCTCTCGGGTTTCACCGGTTCGGCGGGGACGCTGATCGTCACTGCGGATTTCGCCGGGCTGTGGACCGACTCGCGCTATTTTTCCCAGGCTGAGCGGCAACTCGCGGGCAGCGGCATCGAACTCGTGCGCCTCGTCATTCCCGATCCGCTGGAATGGATCGAGTCGCTCGGCACGCGCCTCGCCAAGGGCGCCATGGCCGCCTGCGCGCCCGACATGCTGTCGCTCGCTCAGGAACGCGCCGTGCGCGCGCGGCTCGGGCAGTGCGGCGCGCGCCTGAACTTGGAAGATATGACCGCAGGCCTGTGGAAAGAACGGCCGCCGCTGCCCACGGCTCGGATCTTCGAACATGCGCCGGAATATGCCCTGCGCACGCGCACGGAAAAGCTGGACACAATTCGGGTTGTCATGCGCGCGGCCAGCGCCACCCATCATCTGGTGTCGGCGCTGGATGAAATTGCCTGGGTGCTCAACCTGCGCGGCAGCGACATCGAATACAACCCGGTGTTTCTGGCGTATCTGCTGATCGCTGAACGCGATGCGACCCTGTTCGTGGATGCCGCCAGATTGGACCCCGCTCTGCAGCGGCAACTGCAGCGGGACGGCGTGAACATCGCGCCGTACGCCGCCATTGGTCGCGCGCTCGGCGAGCTGCCGAAAGATGCCAAACTGCTGCTGGACCCGGCGCACACGGCCGCGGAAACGGCCGGCGCGATTCCTCACGGCATCATCCTTGAACAATCCCCGGGCCCGATCACGACCGCGAAGGCAGTCAAGAATGAAGGCGAACTCGAGCGTGTGCACGCGGCCATGCGACATGACGGCGTGGCCTTGGTCGAGGCCGCACATTGGCTCGAAGCCGCGCTGGCACGCGGTGAACGACTCGCGGAACTCGATGTGGACGCCAAGTTGCGCGCACTGCGTGCGGCGCAGCCCGGATTCGTGAGCGAGAGCTTCGCAACCATTGCCGGTTACCAAGCCAATGCCGCGCTGCCGCATTACCGTGCGACTGCCGCAGCGCACGCCGAATTGCATCCGCGCGGCATGTTGCTGATTGATTCCGGCGCGCAATATCTCGGCGGCACCACCGGCATCACGCGCGTGTGGGCGCTCGGTGAAACCACGGCCGAGCAGCGCCGCGACGTGACCCTGGTGTTGAAGGGCGTGATCGCGCTATCACGCGCAAAGTTTCCGCACGGCGCTTCCGGCCAACAGATCGACGCGCTCGCGCGCGCACCGATCTGGGCCGCGGGGATGGACTACGGCCACGGTACCGGTCATGGCGTGGGCTACTGCCTGAACGTGCACGAAGGCCCGCAGGCGATACGCCCGCCGCGTTCGCTGCCGTTGGTGGCGCTGGAAGCGGGCATGATCACCTCCATCGAACCAGGCATTTACAAGCCCGGACGGCATGGAGTGCGTATCGAAAACCTGGTCGCGACCGTGCCCGCCGGCGGCGGGGAGTTCGGCGAATTCCTGGCATTCGAGACCCTGACGCTGTGCCCGATTGATAGCCGCCTGCTGGAACCCGCGCTGCTCGATGCGGTCGAAATCGCCTGGCTGGATGCCTATCACGCCAAGGTGCGTGAGCGGCTTTTGCCGCTGCTCGCGGACGGCGGCGACCGGGCTTGGCTCGAGGCGCGCTGCGCGCCGCTGGCCGCTGCGACCGCCCACGGATAACGCGGGCTGCGGCCGCGCGCCGCCTGATTCGCGACGCTGGGCCGAATCGGCCCGGTTGTGAGCGGCGGGCGCTGTCAACAACCTGCCGCCTGCGGCGTTAGCAGTCACTCACGAACGACGGAATTTACCGGGAGCAAGATCATGCGGCGCCTGCGGCTCAGGGTGGATGAAACGCTCCGGCAGTTCCGATAGACTTCCGCCCCCCCAAGGAACGGCACCCCCCTTTTATGTCACCCTTTGACTCGATGGCCGAGGCAAGCGGTGCCGAGTCGCTGGCTCAGCACCACATGCACCTCATGCCCTGGGACGGGCTGTATCGGGCGGCCATTCTGCTGGGTCTGGCGGTCACGCTTTACCTGAGCCTGCGCTGGGCGCTGTTCCAACCGCTGCTGCATGCCGCCGAGACACATCATTGGACGCGCTTTATCGTGCACCCCAGCCTGCTGTGGATGTGCATGGGGCTGCTCATGCTGCTGTTCCGCACGCTGCTGTGGTTCCGCTACCGGTTGCCGCCGGTCGCCGGCTTTGCCGACGCGCCGCCGCTCACCGTCATCATCCCGGCCTACAACGAGGGGCCGATGGTGGCGCAATCCATAGATTCGGTGGCCGCGGCACGTTACCCGCCCGGCCAGCTCGAAATTTTCGTGGTGGACGACGGCAGCCGCGACGACACTTGGGAGCATATCGAAGCCGCCGCGCGGCGCCATCCGGGGCTGGTGACGACGCTGCGCTTTGCCGTGAACCGCGGCAAACGCGCGGCGCTGGAAGCCGGTTTCCGCCACGCGCGCGGCGAAGTCATCGTCACCATTGACTCCGACAGCGTCATCGAGCGCGGCACGCTGCTCGCCATGGCCGGACCGTTCCGTGATCCCAAAGTCGGCGCGGTGGCCGGCAAAGTCACGGTCTATAACCGCGGCGATGGCCTGATTCCGCGCATGCTCAAAGTGCGCTACGCGCTGTCGTTCGATTACCTGCGCGCGGTGCAGTCCACGTACGGTACCGTGTACTGCTGCCCGGGAGCGCTTGCCGGCTACCGCGCGAGCACGGTGCGCGCGGTGCTCGACGATTGGGTAAAGCAGAAGTTCATGGGCGTGGCCTGCACCTACGGCGAGGACCGCTCCATGACCAACTACATCCTCGACCAGGGATATGACACCGTGTACCAGCGCGCCGCAGTGGTGCACACCGTGGTGCCGCACAGTTACGCGAAACTCTGCAAGATGTTTCTGCGCTGGGATCGCAGCTACATCCGCGAGGAAGTGCGTTTCGCCAGCATCGTGTGGAAACGCCCGCCGGCCGCGCGCGCCATCGCCGTCGCCGACGCCGTCGTGACCAATTTGCGCTATCCCATCAGTTGGGCGGCGCTCGGCCTGCTGGCGGTGATCTTCGTCTGGGATCCCACGCTGCTGTTGCGCTTCCTGTACGTCATCGGGCTGGTGGCCGCGTTCAACATGCTGTATTACCTGCGCAGCGAGCGTTCCTGGGATTTCATCTACGGGATTTTCTATTCCTATTACTCTGCGTTCGCGCTGTTCTGGATCTTCCCTTACGCCGTCATCACGGTGCGCGCAAAGTCCTGGCTCACGCGCTGATTCTGAGGGGCACCTTCGCGGTGCGCCGACACGCCTTATTTCCTTTCCAGACCCCGGCGCGCAAGCGTAAACAGCATGATTGTGTCACCCGGACTTGTGTCAGGGCGTCTGCTTTTTGACGGCCAAGTTTATATGGGTGCTATCTGGGGTCTTGGCGCAACTTAGCCCAGACGCATGCATCCTCGAATTTGTTCCATTTCATTACTCGCTGGCGCAGGCATCCCTCGCGGGCGAACCCAAGACGATTCAGCACTTTCCCCGATGCGGGGTTGCGCCTCATGTGATACGCACACACCCTGTTCAGTTCCAATCCCTCGAATGCGAGCACGAGCATGGCTCTTCCCGCTTCAGTGACATAACCACGACCTGTGTGCCCGGAATCGAGCCAGAAGCTCAGCTCCGTCTGCCGATGCTCCCAGTCGATGTCTTTGAGCGCGATATAGCCGACGAAATTATCCGTGTCGCTGCGTAGCGCCATGGCGTAATGGAACCCGCGGCGGGTCGCGAAGTCCCCCAAAAAACCCGTGATGGCGGAACTCGCTTGTTCCGTTGAATACGGGTGTGGCACTGAAATCATCGTGTCCGAGATGTTCCGGTTGCCAGCAAGTTGCGCCAGTCTCGACGCATCGACTTGTACGAAGCTCCGGAGAGTTAACCGTTCGGTATTGAGGAATTGTGATGTGGAAATCATTGTCTTTTGGTGACAGAAGGTATGGCAAGAAATGCAACGACTCAGGGCCACTTCCCTAGAAACTCTTGCCAAGCTCCACAAACCACTCACGGCCGTCACCGGGGAAATAGCGGTAATTGCCGAAGCTGTAATCGGCACGCTCGGCATAGGCCTTGTTGGTGAGATTGGTCACGCGCAGCGCCAGCGACCAGCCGCCCGCCAGTTGCTGCGCGCCGCGCAGATTCAGCAGGTCCTGACCGCCGTAACGATGCTGGTTGTACTCGTCGAGGAAATAGCCGCCCACGTGCGTCCAGGCCAGTTCCAGTTGCGTACAGTCCGCGGGTTGCCAGCGCAAACGCACGCTGCCCACGCTGCGCGGCGCGTATTTCACGTCGTTGCCGTAGGCGATGAAATTGCCCTGGTTGAGCGTGGCGGAGAACGCATAGCGATGTAATGCATACGTGCCGTCCGCGAGCAACTGCCAGTGCGCGTCCAGACGCCAGGCAAATGAAAACTCCAGACCCTGAGAGCGGATGCGGCCGTTGCTCACGATGAAGCCGTTGGAATCACGGAAGATGTAGTGGTCTTTGAGCATGTAGTAGGCATCCGCATCCCAGGTCCACGGGCCGGAAACTCCGCGCCAGCCAAACTCGAACGAATTGAGCGTCACGGAATTCAGGTCCGCGACATCCTGGCCGCGCTGCAACTCGTACAGCTCCGAGACCTGCGGCGCACGTGCCCCGCGTCCGACGTTCAGGTAAACGGTCTGCTGCGGACTCGCGAGCCAGCTCACGCCGAACTTCGGCAGCACGTTCACGAACTGGTCGCTGCGATCCGCCGGCCGGTTGTATAGACAGCCGCCGAAACCACAGGGCGTTCCGTCCGGCTGCGCGTTTCCGGCCGGTAGAAAATTTTCGTAGCTGTAGCGCGCGCCTTCGACGCGCACCCCGCCTGAGAACAACCACTGCGGACTCCAGTAATGCGCGATATCCGCATACGCGGCGAGAGTGCGGCTGTCGGCAGCGTAATCGTAGTGCAGGCCCTGCGGCCGGATGTCGGCCTGGGCTGGCGGCATGTTGGTGATCGCCGCCGGCTGGTACTGGCTTGAGCGGCCGTGGGCATATTCCGCGTCCGTGCCATAGATCACCGAGGTGTCCGCCGACAGCTGCGCGCGCAGTTTGACGAGCACGCCGCCGCTGTTGGCCGCCGTGGTCTCGATCGGTTCGCCGGGCAGGAAATGCTGGGTGAAGCTCGTCCAGTTGTGACGCGCGTAGGGCGTGATGTCCAACTCGCGCGTGGTGGACAGATTCACCTGCCATTTCTGCAACAGGCGCAGGTTCTGCGACTTGCGGAATGCACCGGATGTGGGATTGGAATAGCGCAGCGCGGGGTTTTCGTAGGCATCCAGGCCGTAAATGTAACCCGCCGTTTGCTGGTCGAGGTTGGTGGCTTCCACCAGGGTTTCGCGGCTGAGCGCACCGGTATCGTGATCCAGACGCAGCGTGAGCTTTTGCTGGTCATAACCGGAATCGGCGCGAAAGCCGCTGTCGTGCGCCGCATTGGCACCGACGCGGTAACCGTCCGTGCCGCTCCAGTGGCCCGCGCTGGCCTCTGCGCGCGTGTAGTCATTTGTGCCACGCTCCAAGCTCGCGCTTGTCTGCGGTTGGTACTGCGGCCCGCGTGTCAGCACGTTAACGATGCCGTTCAAGGCATTCGAGCCGTACAGCACCGAACCCGGACCGCGCACCACTTCCACCGCCGCGGCCTGTTCGGTGTTGATCTCGAAGAGCGCGTTTACGTCGCAGAAACCCGCGGGCTGGATGGGCACGGAATCTTCGAGGAACAGGAACGCGCCGCAGGCGCCGCTGCCGGTCAGGAGCGGCGAGCGGATCGAGACCAGGCTCTCCTGCCCGCTGCCCTCGGTCACCCAGGCGCCGGGTACATTGTAGAAAATCTGCGCCGGATGGGTTTCGCCAATCAGCGCAAGCGTCTGTCCGTTCACCAGCGCGGTGTTGCCGGGCAGAATCTGCAACGGCACTGGTGCGCCGGTATCGGTCACCACGACCGGCCCAAGCTGCACGGGGTCGTCGGCGCGCGCCGTCTGTGCGAAGCCAATCAGCAAACACAGGCACGCCGCACAGGCCAACCAATCGCGGCGTGAACCAGTGGTTCGCCCGCGGTTCCCACAAGGGCGCTTTGCCGTATTTCCCCCTTTATCAAAGGGGGATAGAGGAGGATTTGTAAATTGACAAATCCACCCCCTTTCAGTCTGCGCTTGTTGGCTGCGCAGTCCTGCTCCGCCAAAAGTCCAGTCCATGCGTCCTGCATGGGCGTTCGCGGCGTTGCCGCTTACCCTGCTTCGCCTGAAAGTCCAGGGTTGCCCTGAACACTCTGTCATCCTGCATCGTGTTCCGGTCCAGGGAAACCATCCCTGGTCTCCCGCACATCGCTTCGCGATGTGCCCCTGGCAACCCGCTCGCTGCTGCGCAGCTCGCCCTTCTTTTTCAAAAGAGGGAGCCTGAGAAAAAAACGACGAGCTGTCACGGCGGAGACTGTCGCTCCAACCATAAGAGCGAAGCTCATTGTGGGAGCGGTCGTCCCGACCGCGATTCCAAAAATTCGAATTCATTGCGGCAGGGCGAACGCAATCACGTAATCGCCACGCTTGCCGAAGCCGTCGCCATGCCCGCTGGCGGCAATCACCACGTACTGGCGACCATTCACGCTGTAAGTCATGGGCGTGGCCTGGCCACCGGCCGGCAGCTTGTGCTGCCACAGCATTTTGCCGGTATTCAAGTCAAAGGCGCGGATGTCCTGATCCATGGTGGCGGCGATGAAAATCACTCCGCCGGCGGTCACGATCGGTCCGCCGATGTTGGGTACGCCCAGGTTCCAGTGATTGAGCACGGCATTGCCGAGCGGCACTTGCCATTTAATTGCGCCGGTCCGCATATCCACTGCCGCCAGCTCACCCCACGGCGGTTTGACACAAGGAATGCCGAGCGGCGACAGCAGCACTCGGCGACGCATGCCGTAAGGCGTGCCGGTCATGCGCGCGAATTCCCAGCCGTCGTATTTACCGGAATCGGCTTCGGCCTTGAGTTGATCGCGGGGAATCAGGGCATATTCCCACGGCAGATTCATGGTGTTGACCACGGCCAGCTGATGTACGGGGTCGAAGGCCATGCCGCCCCACTCGACGCCGCCGGCGTTGCCCGGCTGTTCAATCGTAGTTTTCAATCCGGGCGGCGTGAAGATGCCCTCGGAGCGGTATTGCTCGATCAGCTTGCGGCACTTGCCCTCATCCCAGAATGTCAGGCCCCAGGCGTCGCTCGGAGTCACCGGGCCCTGGCGTGCGAGTGGTGCGGGTAACACGGGAAACGGCTGGGTCCTGGACAACACTTCGCCCGCCGCGCCGTCCTGCGGCACGGGTTTCTCCACGATGGGGAAAATCGGCGCGCCGGTTTCGCGGTTGAAGGTGAACAACATGCCGGTCTTGGTGGCTTCGATGACTGCCGGTACGCGTTGACCATCGTGGTTCAGGTCCACCAATGTCGGCTGCGCCACGGTGTCGTAGTCCCAGAGATCGTGATGCACCAACTGGTAGCCCCACACCAACTTCCCGGTGTCGGCGTTGAGTGCAACCACGGAATTCGCCCAGCGGTTGTCGCCGGGCCGTTCGCCGCCGTACACGTCCGGGCTGGGCGAGCCCGTGGGCACGAACACCAGATGCCGTTCGGGATCCACCGAAAGCGGCGGCCAGGCATTGGCCGCGCCGGTGAGCTTTGCGGCCTCGGGCGCCCACTCCTTGTACACGGGGTTCGACGGGTCGCGCGGAATCGGGTCCCAGCCCCACAGGTATTGGCCCGTGCGTGCGTCATAGGCACGCACCGTGCCGTACTCCAACGCCACACCGCGGTTGTCGCCTATGGAGGAACCGAAAATGAGCTTGCTGTCCAGAATCACGGGCGGCGAAGTCACGAGATAGTTGCGGTAGCGGCTGCCGGTTTCGTACGTGGAACGAATCCCGTGCAGGAGATCGAGGATGCCGTGGTCGGCAAAATCCGCACAGGGTTTTCCGGTGCTGGCATCCAACGCCACGATGCGGCTGTCGAGCGTGGGCGCGAAGATGCGTGCGTGACAGGGCGCGTTTGACGACGACTGCCCGTCCACCCACAGGGTCACGCCGCGCGAAGCCGCGTCGGAATACCAGAGTTTGCTGACGTTGGTGTCGTAGCGCCAGCGCAATTTGCCGGTGGCTGCGCTGACCGCGACCACATTGGTTTCGCTCGTGGTGAGGAAGAGCGTGCCCTCATAGAGAATGGGCGTCGCCTCGAAAGTCATGTGTGATTTCCACTCGTCATCGGGGAAGCCGGCGCCGGTGTCACCGGTGCGGAAAGTCCACGCCACTTTCAGGTCTTTGACATTAGCCGGGGTGATCTGGGCCGCGGTTGAATAGCGCGTACCTCCCGCATCGCCGCCGTAATAGCTCCAGCCGACGTCGGGCGCTGGCGACACACTCACTTGGCTGCGGCCGCAGCCGGCCAACACCAGGACTAATGGCAGACTCAACAAAACGTAGCGGGAAATTATGCGCATGGCTCGCCTCCTCACCAGGTGGCACGCAAATTAGGCTGCAGAGCGAGCGTCTGCAACGTCAAAGGTGACAAGCGGCAGCCGCTCGGGCCGAGCGGCGTCGGTGGAGTGATGAATTCCGCTCAGGAGTCAAAAAGCTGTGGCAGGCGGCTGCGGTAGCGGCGGCTGAAATTCACGAAACTGCCGTCTTTCAGCAGGATGCGGTAATCGCCGCTGTCCCAGGGCTGGATTTCGCGGATGCGATCCAGGTTCACGATGTGGCCGCGGTGCACGCGCGCGAAGCGCTTGGGATCCAGACGCTTTTCCAGTGAGGCCAGCGATTCGCGCAACGGATAGCTCGCACCCTGGGCGTGGATGGTGACGTAGTTGCCGTCGGATTCGATGCGGTCAATTTCCGCGGTATTCAGAATGAACTCGCGGTTGAGTTTTCTCACCACCAGCCGTTCAACGCCACCAGTGGCCGTGGGTACAGGCGCCGGCGCGAGGCGGCTTTCCAGCCACAGACGATACACGCGGAATGCGTACAGCGCGGCCAGAATCATCCAATAAGTGACGAAATCCTTGCGGTATTCATAAATCCAGTTGCCGAGCGGCGCGCCGAACTCGTAGTGCCGGCCGGCGGCTGTATAGGCAAGCTCGCGCAATGCCACCATGCCGCTTACGTGAATGATTGAAAAGGGTAAGGTGGCCAAGAGATGCGACGGCAACGCCCATTTCCACGAGCGCACCGAGATCAGCACGCGGCTGTTGAACCAAGCAATCACCGGAATCAGCGCCCAAATGAGTATGGCACTTGAAAATTCCCAGACCACCGGTTCCCAAGGAGAAAGGACTATGCCGTCGCTGGCCTTGTTGGCAAGCGCGGTGAAGACATTGACCGTGGCAAAGGCCACCACCAAAACAACGAAAAAGGCGATCTGCCAGCCGCGCACCCGCCGGCTTATGACCAACTCCGGCAGCCTGTCCGACTCCTCCGTCATGCGATGCGCCTCAAACCAGCCACTGCGGGCCGGCTATCTTATTCCCGCGCCAAGTCCTTTGGACAGCCGCGCCTGCCGGTTCAACCTGACGCATGGGGTGTTTTGTGCTAGCTTGCGGCTGACTTCAGGAGGATTCCCCATGCGCAAACATCCCATCAGTTCCATTCTGGCCGGTGCGCTGCTCACACTGCTTACGATTCCAGCGTTCGCGGCCCTGCAACCGGGGGCAGCGGCACCGGATTTCACCGCCACCGCCAGCCTGGCAGGCAAGGATTTCACCTTTGCCCTCAAGCAGGCTCTCGCCAAGGGACCGGTGGTCGTTTACTTCTATCCCGCGGCCTTCACCAAGGGCTGTGACCTCGAAGCCCACACCTTCTCGACGCACGCGGAGCAGTTCACCGCGGCGGGCGCTTCCATCATCGGCGTGTCGGCGGATTCCATCACACGGCTCAATGCGTTTTCATCCGACCCGGAATACTGCGCAGGCAAATTTGCGGTGGCTTCGGACCCGGACGGCAAGATTGCGGCCGATTACGACCTGAAGATGATCCCGCCTCAGAAGGGAGTCGTGGACGTGCGTGGCGACACCGTAACCCACGGCTTCTTCCCGCGCACCACATTCGTCATTGACCGCGAGGGGAAAGTGGTCGCGACGTTATCGTCGCAAGCCGATCACCTGACGCCCGACGAACACGTGACCCGGTCGCTGGCAATCGTGGAACACCTGCACAAAGCCAAGGGACGCTGAGCCGCCGGTTTGCGGCGTGACCGCTGCGAGCTGAACTGACAGTCGGCTGACGGCCGGCCGCACCTGGGTGCGGCCGGCTCGTCTCTCAGTATTTCAACGCCTCGAGTCCTGCGTTCTGCAAAGCCGCGCTGGCTTGCGGCACATCCGTCAGCTGCAACTGGCGCCATTGCTGCATCACCGGCGCGAGCAGCTTCTGTTGTTCCGCAAACCCGCTGCGCATGTCCTTTGTGGGTGCGGCATCCGCACTTTCCACCGCCCGCGCCAAGGTGGCGAACGCGTTATCCAGGTACGTCAGGTTGTTGAGATTCGCAGGCGGCACGCCCACCGAATTGTCCGGGTTGACGGGCGCGATGCCGCCGATGGCATCCAGCTTGGCAGTCAGCGCGGCCACCTGAGCCGCCAGATTGCCGCTGACTTTGTCTTTCACCCCTGCGAGTTGCGTGAGTAGCGAACCTACCGCGTGACTGGCTTCGGCTACTTGCACACGCGTGCTTTCAATGCGCCGCGCAAATTCGAATTGCTGCTTGAGCTCACGGGTATTGACCTTTACGCGCGGATCTTCCCTGACGACCAGCGGCTGACTGTAGGTCTTGCCGTTCACTGTGAGCTTCAGCGTGTAGGTTCCGGGCACCGCCCACAGTCCGCCGCCACCGAAGCCGAAGGGATTTTTGAGCGCTGCCGGCTGCGCGTAGCGCAAATCCCAGACAAAGCGGTGCACACCGGCGCTCGCTGACAGCGGCGTAGGCTGCGGAATCCACTGCGGCGTGGTTTCGATTCTGGAAAGATCGATATTTGGCCGCGGCGTGGCGCTGCTGAAATGCTGCACCTGATTACCGAGGACATCGTAGATATCCAGGGTTACCGGAGCCACGCTGTCATTTTTCAGGTAGTAATCAATGTAGGCGCCCAGCGGCGGATTGGGTGCGTGCGCTTCGTCAGCGGGCAGCGGCGTACCTACGAAACCGGCCGGCAGTACCCGATAGGCGAGCGCCGGCTTGAACAGCCAGGCACTGCTGCTCGCCACCGGATCGGTGAGTTGCCGCAGCGCAGACACGTCGTCCATGATCCAGAAGGCGCGGCCGTGCGTGGCGATCACCAGATCGGCGCCGTGCACGTCAATGTCGCGCACCGAAGTCACCGGCAGATTCTGCTGCAGCGACTGCCAATGCGCGCCGTCGTCGAATGACACGTACACGCCCATCTCGGTACCGGCGTACAACAGGCCACGCTTCACCGGATCCTCGCGCACCACGTTCACAAAGTGGCCGGCGGGAATGCCGTTGACAATCAACTGCCAAGACTTGCCGTAATCATGCGTGGCATAAATGTACGGCTGGTAATCGTCGAGGCGGTGGCGGTCAATCGCCGCATAGGCGGTGCCGGGGCTGAAATGACCGGCCTCGAGGATGCCGACCTTCGACCAAGGTGTGAGTGCTGACGGCGTGACATTCGACCAGTGCTTGCCGCCGTCGCGCGTGAGCCAGATGAGGCCGTCATCGGTGCCGGCCCAGAGCAGGTTTTTCTTTAGCGGCGAGGGCGCCAGCGCGTAGACCACGCCGCGGCGCGGACCCAGCACGGCGCTGTCTTTGGCGGTAACCGGATCGAGCGTGGCCGGCACCGTGAGCGTGTCACGCGTCAGGTCGCCGCTGATCTTGTCCCAATGCGCGCCGCCATCCGTGGTGCGGAACACATACTGGTTTCCGAAATACAGCGCCTGTTTGTCGGCCTGTGAAAACACCAGCGGCATGGTCCACACTTGGCGGTAAATGCCGGGATAGGCGAGCGCCGGGCCGACGCTGCGGGTCTGCCCAGTGGCCAGGTTGAGCTGGTCCACGCCGCCGCCGTAGTCGCTGCCGTACACCAGATCGGGATTGAGCGGATCCACGGCGATGTAGCCGCTTTCGCCGCCGGCGGTGATCTCACGAAAGTTCATCATGTTGATGCCGTCGGTGTCCCGGCCGCGGCTCGGTACCGAGGCCGCGCCGGAGTCCTGCTGTGCGCCGTACACCCAGTACGGGAATCGGGTGTCGGTGGTCACGTGATACATCTGGCCGATGGGTTGATTGAACCACGAGCTCCAGGTCTGTCCGCCGTTGAGGGTGATGATCACCCCTTGATCCACGCCCGCGATCATGTGCGCGGAGTTGTCCGGATCGATCCACAGGCTGTGATAGTCGTCGCCGGTGGGGTCGCCCTTGAAGGGTAGAAAATTTTTGCCGCCGTCAGTGGATTTATAGAGCACGGTGTCACTGACATACACGATGTCGGCGTTCTTCGGGTCCACACTTACGCCGCCGAAATACCAGCCGCGCTGCCAAATGCGCCGGTCGCTGGAGATATGCGTCCAGTTCGTGCCGCCGTCGGTGGACTTGTACAAGCCGCCTTCTTTGGCATCCACCAGCGCATACACGGTTTGCGGATCGCTGGCGGCAACCGCGAGGCCGATGCGGCCTACACCCGCGCTCGGGAATCCCTGGCCGGTGATCTGCGTCCAATGGGCACCGCCGTCGTGGGAAACATACAGGCCACTGCCCGGTCCGTTGGACGGGGGATACACGTTCCACGGCGGCCGGCGCGTCTGCCAGAGTGACGCATAAATCGTCTGGTCGTCGGCACCGAACGCCAGGTCAATGGCGCCGGTGTTGTTATTCTTGTACAGCACCTTCTGCCAAGTCTGCCCGCCGTCGGTCGTCTTGAACACGCCGCGCTCGGTGTTCGGTCCGTACGCGTGGCCGAGCGCTGCCACGTACACCACGTTGGCGTTTTTCGGATCCACCAATACCTTGCCGATCTGCATCGTGTCGGTGAGTCCGATGTGGCTCCAGGTCTTGCCGCCGTCGGTGCTCTTGTACATGCCGTTGCCGTAGCCGATGTCGGAGCGCATGTCGGCCTCACCCGAACCGACGTAAATCACTTGGGAATCCGACGGCGCTACTGCGATTGCGCCGATGGAACCAACCGGCTCGTTGTCGAAAATCGGCTCCCAAGTGCGGCCTGCATCGTTGGTCTGCCACACGCCGCCGTCTACGGAACCAAAATAGAAATGGTTGGACTGGCCGGGTATGCCGGCCACCGCCAGCACGCGGCCGGAACGGTAGGGCCCGATCAAGCGCCAGTGCAGGTTGGAATACAGGCCGGGATCAAATCCGGCCGCCTGTGCGGCCACGGCGAGGAACAACAGGGGGGCGGCAAAAACCCAGAGGCGCAGGCGCATGGTGCGGTTCCTTAATTAGTCGGGGTGCGGATGCCGGTTTAAGACCGGCGCGGG
Source organism: Gammaproteobacteria bacterium (assembly GCA_035279405.1). Taxonomy (NCBI): domain Bacteria; kingdom Pseudomonadati; phylum Pseudomonadota; class Gammaproteobacteria; species Gammaproteobacteria bacterium. The sequence continues at coordinate 33,536 of DATEHU010000040.1, read as the reverse complement.
GGCGTTAAGTTTAGCCGCATTGGCCGGGCCAGGCTGACAAAATTTTACCGATTCCGGATAGACAGGCCTTGACAACTATTCTATCCTTCCACAATAATGGAAGAATGGAAACACAAACTGCCATGGCGGCGCTCACCGGACTCGCCCACGACACGCGCCTGGCGCTGTTCCGCCTGCTGGTGCCCGCCGGCGACAAGGGTCTCGCGGCGGGCGATCTCGGCGCACGGCTCAAGCTCCCGCCCGCCACGTTGTCCTTTCATCTCAAGGAACTGCGCCACGCGGGCCTTGTGAGCCAGCGCCGCCAGGGCCGCGCTATCTACTACGCCGCGGACTACGCCGCCATGGACGCGCTCATCGCCTATCTCACGGAAAACTGCTGCCAAGGCGCCAGTTGCGCGCCAGACCCGGCCTCGCCACGCCCGCACAAGACCCGGAGCCGCCGTGCTTGAGCGCGACATTCCAGTATCCCTGTCCGCCATGGCGGCGCTTTACCGCGCCCTGTGGCGGCGGCTGGTTGCATTGTCGTTTCCCCACAGGAGCATTGCCATGAACCGTCTGCATGTCCACGTCGCCGTCCGCAACCTCGCGGAGTCCGTCCGCTACTACTCGACGCTGTTTGGTGCCGAGCCCACGGTGCGCAAGGACGAGTACGCCAAGTGGATGCTGGAAGACCCGCGCGTCAACTTCGCCATTTCCGCCCGCGGTCGCGCGCCGGGCGTGGACCACCTCGGCATCCAGGTGGAGGAGTCGGAGCAACTCGCGGCCATCACCGCCAGACTGAGCACGGCGGAGAATGCTACCCATCAGGAAAGCGACGCGCACTGCTGCTATGCGCGCTCCGACAAGACTTGGAGCACCGATCCCTCCGGCATCCGCTGGGAGAGTTTCCATACCCACGGCGAAATCACCACCTATGGCCTGGACACGGTCGCGGCCGGGACCAAATCTGCTTGCGGTTGCGGCATGTGAGCGCGCCGCCTCGCCTCTCAACCCACCATACAATTCAGCGCGCACTTGCATGAACGCTTTTTGGACCGGCGTCCTGGCCGGTTACGGCATCGCGATTCCCGTCGGGGCGATCGCGATATTGATCCTGGAAACTGGCCTGCGCGAGGGATTCGCGCGGGGATTTTTCGCGGGCGCCGGCGCCGCCAGTGCGGATTTCCTGTACGCAGCCGTGGCGGTGGCGGCCGGCAGCGCGGCGGCCGTAGCGGTTGCTTCATTCGCGCTGCCGCTGAAAATCGCCAGCGGTCTGGTGTTACTCGCGCTGGGCGGCTACGGCATGTGGAAAGTCTTCAAACCAAAATCCACGGGTAACAGTTCGGCAAACGTAAATAACCACGGCAGCACTTATTTTCAGTTCTTGGGACTCACGCTGCTCAATCCCATGACCATCGTGTATTTCGCCGCGCTCATTCTCGGTGGCAGCGCCGGCGCGCGGGCGGGCGTGACCGCGGCAGTCCTGTTCGTGCTGGGCGCCGGGCTCGCATCGCTTTCCTGGCAAACATTGTTGGCGGCGTGCGCTTCACTGTTGAAAAAGCGCCTGCCCGCCGGCATGCAGCGACTGTTCAGTCTCGCCGGCAATCTTGTTGTCGCCGCGTTTGGTGTCGGGATTCTGCTGCGTTTGGCGGTGTAAGCACGGGCCGGCGCTCAAGGCGACAGGCGTTTCCCCGGTTCCGTTTGAACGGTCATTGCAGGAATTGACGCTTCCTGTGGCAGAGGCTTTTGCGCGGTCTCTTCGCCGAGCCAGGCGCTGAGCACCGCACCGGCAACGCCGATGAGGGCGAAGATCAGCATCAGCCAGGCTATGCCGATGACATGCTGCACCAGCGGCAGCAGAAACACCGCGAGCAGCGCGCCCGCGCGCGACACTGCGGTCGCCAGGCCGTGGGCGGAAGCACGCAGGTCAGTCGGGAAGAGTTCCACCGGAAACACCCAGCAGGTGTTACTCGGGCCATAGCTGACGGCGACTTGCCACAGCAACAGTCCCGCCGCCAGCACGGCAAGCGGCGGCGGACCGTGCAGCGCGAACACCCAGATCAGCAGCAGGCCGACGACCGAGCCCACGAAGCCGATGACCTGCGCACGCAAGCGGCCCACGTGTTCGATGGTCTCAGCGAGTAAAGCCGTGCCGATGATCGCCACCACATCGAGCAGCGTGTTGCCGATGACCGATTGCACATTGGTACGCAGGCCAAGCCCCAACAGCAGCAGCGGCGCGTAGATGCCGAAGCTGTAGCCCATGATGTCGAACAGGAACCAGGGCAGGGTGATGAACAACGTGCGCCGTATATAGGTGCGCGCGAACAGGGTGCGCCAGGCTGCACGCGGCGTTTGGCGACGGTGTTGCTGCGCTTCGATGAGCGCTCGCTTTTCTGTTTCGTTGAGCGCTGGCACCAGTTGCCCCAGTACCGCTACGGCTTCGGTGACACGGCCGCGGCGCAGATACCAGCGCGGCGACTCAGGCAGGTTCTTGCGCAGCCACAGGATGCCGAGCGCGGGAATCGCGCCGGAAGCCAGCATGAAGCGCCAGGCGTGTTCGCCGAGCGGCAGGAGCGCGAGGCCCACGGCGCTCGACACCGCTGCGCCGCCCATCCACAGCGCGAACACCCACACGGTGATGCGGCCGCGGCGTGCGCGCGGCAGAAACTCGACCAGATAAGTGGCGGAGACCGGATAGTCGGCGCCCACGCCCACGCCCAGCACAAAGCGCAGTGCAACCAGCGAGGCAATGTCCCAGGCAAAACCGGAAGCCAGTGCGGCCACCAGAAACGTCGCCATGTCCAGAAGATAAATCGCCTTGCGGCCATAGCGGTCGGCGAGCGGTCCGCCAATGAGTCCGCCGAGCAGCGCACCGGCAAGCGCTGCGCCGCCCAACAATCCGGTTTGCAGCGGACCCAGCTGCCACTGCGGTTTCAGCAGGATGAGCGCAATGGCGATAATCGAAAGATCATAGCCGTCCAGAAAAATGCCGAGTCCCGCCGCCCAGGCGGAACGCCGGTGGACACGCCCGATGCGCGCCTCGTCCAGGCTGTCAAGAATCCCCTGCACGTGGATTTATTCCGGATGATTTCGAGCGAACAGCATGCCACAAGCTCATCCAGCGCGCGGACATGCTTGAAATCTGGCGCTGTTCGCGACTATCCGGCAAACTAGTTGGGCTGCCATGCCAGCGCTGAGAAAATCGGGACTATCGTGAACGAAACCGCCATCAACCCGAATGAATTCAACTCCGACGAATGGCTGAACACGCTGACCCATTTCGTGGGTCTGCTGCTGACGGTCGGCGCGGTGCCTGTGCTCATCATGCTGGCGGCGCTCTACGGCAATGCACGCGAGGTTACAACCTTCAGCATCTTCGGCGCTGCGCTCATATTCACCTACCTGAGTTCCTCGCTGTATCACTACGTGGAACCCGGCGCGTGGAAACGCATCCTGCGGCGTCTGGATCATCTGGCAATCTACTTGCTGATCGCCGGTACCTATACGCCTTTCGTGATCGTGGGTCTCGGCGGCGCTTGGGGCTGGAGTCTGTTTGGTGTGCTCTGGGGATTGGCGCTAATTGGCATCGTGGCAAAACTGAGTTTCGGTCACCGCTACGAGCTGGTCTCCACCATTGCCTACGTGATCATGGGCTGGATTGGACTCATAGCCATCGTGCCGCTGGCTGAACATCTGCCGCGGCCTTCGCTGGTTCTGGTATTGGCGGGCGGCGGATCTTACACCGTCGGCGCGTTGTTCTATGCTTGGGACAGGCTGCGCTTCAACCACGCCATCTGGCATGTATTTTGTCTCGGCGGCAGCGTGCTGCAGTTCACGGCGGCATTCTTCCTACTGGGGACGTAACTCGATGCGTGCTCGTTGCACGCAATTTCTGACAGAAATCCCCACGCAACGTGGGGATTTCTGTCTGGCGCGCCCGGCGGTGTGCGGCCGGTGTCTTCCAACAAACAGGCTTGGTGGCTATTTGTTCCGGCCGAACGCCCGGACAGGAAGTCCGGGCCGGTAAGCGCGTCAGGGATGACTCCGTGAGCGTGAAGTGGATGAATTTGGCGCGCCCGGCGAGATTACTCCGGGCACCTGCCCTCCGCCCTTCGGGCCATCGCCGCTGCGCGGCGCTGTTCAAAATCGCTCTAGTCTCGGCTTTCCCTGCCTCGCCAAGAACCCGGAGTTTGTCATCCTGACAAACTCGTTCGGCGCATGCGCCGAACCCCGGCGATTTTGTCGAACCCCGCTGATTGGGTGTCGTGGGTTCGCATCCGCATTGAAAATCGCCAGACAAAAAAACCGCGCATGGCGGGTTTTTTGTCTGGCGCGCCCGGCGGGATTCGAACCCACGACCTCTGGCTTCGGAGGCCAGCACTCTATCCAGCTGAGCTACGGGCGCAATCTCTTTTAAACCATCAGCGGTAATAACCATCCCTGGTGGGCCCCGCCAGCCGCGACGTCGTGTCGCGGCGCTCGGCCGGAGCGAAATGCCACTGGCATTTCGCATGAAGACACCGGCCGAGCCCAGCTGAGCTACGGGCGCGTAATCATTTCAAACTATCTGTGGTATCACCCATCCATGGTAGTCCCGCCAGCCCAGCCATCCATGGCTGGGCGTTCGCCGGGACGAAACTACGTTTCGTCTGAAAGCCCCGGCTCACCCCGCCGAGCTACGGGCGCGAAAAAACGGGCGGGAAGGATACCGCCAAGCAGCACAAGCGTCCAATGCCGCTCAGCAATTTCCTCCGGCTGGTCCCGCAGTTATATAATCCGCGCCTTGCAAGCCCGGTCGCCAATCGTCGGCCGAGCCAATCTTCAGCAGAGGACCCGCGGTGGACCATCAAGATCACCAGCAACTGCACGAACACAGCAAACGTCACGACCAGCATTTTTACGACTCCTTTCTGCTGGTGTTCGGGGTGCTGGCGCTGTTCGCCATCTGCGTGTACTGGATTGCCATGTCGGTCGCCAATAAGTCGCCGGGGTCCTATGACCTGGGCGGCGCGATGCAGGAAAAGCTCATTGACCAGCGCCTCGCGCCCATCGGCGACGTGCGGATCGCAGGCAATGCCAACACCCAGACAGAATCCCCGGCGCCGGCTCCTGCCGCTGGTGCAGCGTCTGTCTCCGAAAGTGGCAAGCAAATCTGGGAAGGCACCTGCTCCGCCTGCCATCAGGCAGGCGTGCTCGGAGCGCCAAAGATCGGTGACAAAGCCGAATGGGCACCCCATCTCGCCAAGGGCTTGCCCGTACTGGAGCAGCACGCCCTGCATGGTTTCCTGCAGATGCCCGCCAAAGGCGGAAACCCTTCGCTCACTGACGCCCAGGTGATCAAGGCGCTGGAGTACATGATCAGCCAGAGCGGCGGCGCGGATCTGATACACAAGTAAACCGCGATCTACCGTTGATACCCACAGCCGCTCCCTGAGCGGCTTTTTTGTTGGTAATACTGGCTTGACAGGTTTGAGCGTTAGCCTATACTAACCGTCAGTGCATACTAACCTACAACTCAAGCTGCAGGTGCTGGGTGACCCCACGCGCAGGGCGATCTTCGAGCGCCTGGCTCACGGTCCCCTGGCGGTGGTGGACATTGCCGACGGCCTGCCGGTGACCCGCCCGGCTGTGTCCCAGCACCTGAAGGTGCTGAAGGAGGCAGGCTTGGTAACCAATGAACGCGCGGCCAACCGCAATCTGTATCAGCTGAACCCCGCAGGCGTGGCCGCGCTGCGGGATTACCTCGACCAGTTTTGGCAGCAATCCCTGCAAACATTCAAAAAAACCGCGGAAAAATCCTTCAAGGAGAAAACCAAGTGAACCAGCCCATGACCGAAACGACGGCCATCCCGTCCGTGCGTCACACCGTCATCGTGGAAGCGCCGCGCGCGCACGCATTCGACGTGTTCACCCGCGGTCTCGACACTTGGTGGTTCCGCGACCACCACATCGGCAAGGAACCCCTGCAAGAGGCCGTGATGGAGCCGCGCGCCGGCGGGCGCGTGTACGAGCGCGGCATCCACGGGGCGGAATGCGACTGGGGCCGGGTGCTGGTGTGGGAACCGCCTGCGCGCCTCGTGGTGTCTTGGCAGATACAACACGACTGGGGGTTCGATCCCAACCCCGCGCACGGCAGCGAATACGAGGTCCGCTTCGTCGCAGAAACCGCGACGCGCACGCGCGTGGAATTCGAACATCGCAACTTTGAACGTCACGGGGCGCGCGGCCAGGCGATGCACGACGCCGTGACAAAAGGCTGGGCCAAATTGCTTGCAGCTTACGCTCGGACTGCCAGCAAGACCTGACTGCGTGCGTCAATCTCAGACCACAATTCAAACTGGAGAACCTGTATGGCCGAGATCCTGCATCTCATCAAAATCAATGCCGCGCCCAAAATGGCGTATCAGGCTATTTCCACGGTCGAAGGCATCCGCAACTGGTGGACACGCGACGCCGACCTTGACGCGAAGGTCGGCGGCAACGGTGAGTTCCGCTTCGCCAATGGCAAGCGCATCACCAAAGTACGGATCGAGGAACTTCAGCCATCCAGCCGCGTGGTGTGGAAGGCATTGTCCGCCCCGATACCCACTTGGGCAGGTACGACCATCCGTTTTGAACTGCGCGCCGAAGATGATGGCGGCACGCTCGTGCACTTTGCGCATAGCGGCTTCAAGGATGCGGACGACCTGTTTGCCTATTCGGCCACCGCCTGGGGTTATTTCATAGTCAGCCTGAAGCAGTACCTGGAGACCGGCAAGGGCATGCCACATCCGGATGATGTGTTTTCGCGCAAGCCTGCCGCCTGAATGCAGTTTTTACTTCGAGGAGAGAATGATGACTCGCAGACTGGTTTCTCTGGCGCTTGCCTTAACGGGCCTGCTGATCGCGCTCGGCGCCTTTGGCCACAGTTTTATGGGGCGCAAGACTTTGGACATGGGACTCGCGCGCGTAGTGCTCGATGCGCACACCGACAAGCTGATTTACCTGGTGTGGTATTTCTGCGGCGGCTGCATGCTGGTATTTGGTCTGCTGGTAATCGCCAGCGCCTGGCGGGGCTGGCGCGGCGAAAACCGCTGGCTGCCCGTCGCGGGCCTCATCGGCAGCTTCTACCTGTTAACCGGCGTGCTTGCGCTCGCCTACATGCGGGAGCCTTTCTGGAGCGTGTTCGTAATCCTGGGCGGACTGACACTGATTTTTTCGTTCGCGCTGCGGAAAGCCTGACCCGTTGCGCGCGAATCAACGCGCGGTCGGCTGGCGATCCAGCAGGCGATAGCCGATGGCTTCGGCCACGTGCGTAGTTTGTACTGCGTCACTTGCGGCCAGATCCGCGATGGTGCGCGCGGTCTTGAGGATGCGGTGGTAGGCGCGCGCGGAAAGCCCGAGGCGTTCGGTGGCGCGCTCCAGCAAATCGAGTCCCTGGCCGTCGGGCGCACAGAAATGTCCGGTTTCACGCGGCGTGAGCCGCGCGTTGGGCTTGCCACAGCGTTGCAATTGACGGTTGCGCGCCGCCAAGACCCGCGCCGCCACCGCGGTGCTCGGCTCGCCATCGGGCGGTGTGTCCGGCCTGAGTGCCTCGCGCGGCGGGCGCGGCACCTCCACGTGCAGGTCAATGCGATCCAGCAGCGGCCCTGAAATGCGCGCGCGATAGCGCTGCACCTGCTCCTCGGTGCAGCGGCAACGGCCCGAGTTATCTCCCAAGTAACCGCAGGGGCATGGATTCATGGCGGCGATCAACTGGAAGCGCGCCGGAAATTCCGCCTGGTGCGCCGCGCGCGATACCACGACTTGGCCGGTCTCCAGCGGTTCGCGCAGCACTTCGAGCACGTGGCGGTCGAATTCCGGCAGCTCATCGAGAAACAGCACGCCGTGATGGGCGAGCGAGATTTCGCCCGGGCGCGGCACCGAGCCGCCGCCCACCAAGGCCACACCGGACGCAGTGTGGTGCGGTGCGCGATACGGCCGTTGGCGCCAGCTCCTGGCGCTGAACCCGCTGTCGCTGATCGAGGCAATGGCCGCGGTCTGCAGCGCCTCTTCTTCGCTCATGGGTGGCAGGATGCCCGGCAGGCGCTGCGCCAGCATGCTCTTGCCGGTACCGGGCGGCCCGATGAACAGGAGCGAGTGGCCGCCGGCGGAGGCGATTTCCAGCGCGCGTTTGGCCCGATGCTGGCCGCGTACCTCGGCGAGATCATCGTATTGCGGCGCGTGAGCGACCAGCGCAGATACATGCGGACGCAAACGCTGCGCCCCGGTCAGATGCGCACACACGTCGAGCAGATGGCGTGCTCCATGCACCGTGACGCCGGACACCAATGCGGCCTCGTCGGCATTGTCGCAGGGCAGCATCAGGCTGCGGCCGGCGGCGCGCGTCTTGAGTGCCGCGGGCAATACACCGCGCACCGGCTTGAGTTCGCCGGAGAGCGACAGTTCACCCAGAAATTCCACGTCGCGGGAAACTTCCAACGGCAGCTGGCCGGAGGCGGCCAGGACGCCGAGCGCAATCGGCAGGTCAAACCGCCCGCCTTCTTTCGGCAGGTCGGCGGGCGCGAGATTCACGGTGATGCGGCGCGCGGGAAAATCGAAGCGTGAATTGAGCAGGGCGCTGCGCACCCGATCGCGGGACTCGCGCACCGCGGCTTCCGGCAGGCCCACGATGGCAAACGCCGGCAGGCCCATCGAAAGATGCGCCTCCACGGTGACTTCGGGAGCGTCAATGCCTACCAGAGCACGACTGAATATGCGGGCCAGCATCCTTGCCGATTCCTTCCCTGATGCGGCGATTACTTTTTCCTTGTAGCCGGGGCCGCGCGGCTTTCAAACTCGGCTTCCAGTTCCTGCAGGCGCGCGGCCAGTTCCTCGAGGCGCTCACGGGTACGCGACAGTACCGCGGCCTGCACGTCGAATTCCTCGCGCGTCACCAGATCGAGTTTGGCGAATACGCTCTGCAGCACCGCACGGAAGTTCCTTTCCGCATCTGCCTTGAAGTCGCGCAGGCCCGCCGGCACGCTGTCGGCGAGTTTCCGCGCGAGGTCGTCGAGTATCTTGGGATCCAGCGCCATGCCTGCTACCTTGCCGCTCGCAGTTCGCAGCCAGTATATACCGCACCCCGCTCCGCGTGCGGGAGGGGGTGCTAGACTGATAGCGGGCTTTCCAAACTGGGGCGGGCGGCAGCATGAAAATGGTGAGTGCGGTCATCAAACCCTTCAAGCTCGACGACGTGCGCGAGGCACTCTCCGACATCGGCGCACAGGGCATCACCGTAACCGAGGTTAAGGGTTTCGGCCGGCAAAAGGGCCACACTGAACTTTACCGCGGCGCCGAATACGTGGTGGATTTCCTGCCCAAGGTGAAGATCGAGCTGGCAGTACCGGACGATCTGCTGGAACGCGCCGTCGAAGCTATCAGTCATGCCGCCAAGACCGGCAAGATCGGCGATGGCAAGATTTTCGTTTATGACCTGGAACAGGCGGTACGCATCCGCACCGGCGAAACCGACGCCCAGGCCCTGTGAGGATGGCATGATGAAACCCCATAGTCTGATTTTGCTGGTGGCCACGCTCATCACGACGGCGGCATTGGCCCAAGGCGCCGTCTACAAATGGGTAGACAAGAGCGGCAACGTGCATTACAGCTCGGTGCCGCCGAACTCCACGCTTGCGCCCACAGCCATCGTCAATTCCGCCGACGAGTTTGCACCTGCCGCGCGCAGCGCGCCGTCGGCTGCGTCCGCGGTCGCGGCCCTCACCACCATCAAGGGCGATGATTCCCCCGCCTGCAAGACTGCGCGTGAAACTCTGGCGAAATACATGAGCGCCAGCTATCTGTACACCCTGGGAAAAGACGGCAAACAGCAAAAGCTTGACGCGCAGCAGCAGGCCGCTGCGATCGCGCAAGCCAGAAACACCGTGACCCAGGCCTGCGCATCGCAGACCTCGCCGCCATGAACGTGAAATATCTGCTGCCGGCCCTGATTGTGCCTGCCGTCCTGGTATTCGCCGTGGCCCAGGCACAGCAGGTTTATCGCTGGGTGGACGCACAGGGCAACGTGCATTATTCGCAGACACCGCCGCCCTCGGCCGCCACCAAAGCCAAGCTAATCGAAGTTGCACCGCCGCCGCCCGATCCCACCGGGGTGGCGCAGCAGCAGCAGCTGGTCAAATCGGTGGCGGCGGCCGATGCTGCACAACAGAAGGCGGCGCAGGAAGCCGCACAGGCCGCGGCCAAAAAGGCCCAACAGCAGCAGGCCTGCGACGCCGCACGCAAGCAGTTACAGGCCTACATGGACACCCATCGGGTCATCACCAACTCGACGAGCGCCAGCCCCGCGTATTACACCGGGGACGATCTGGTGAAACTCCGCGAGCAGACGCAGCAACAGGTAGACAAAGCCTGTGCCGGCACTTGAATGCGGAGCCCGGCATAGCGCCATCCGATCTGTATTTGACCATCCCCGACCTCTTTAATATTGCACACGCTTGCCGTACGCTTGCGCGGTTTTTTCCGACCGCCAGCGGTATCCGACGCCCATGAGCAACCAGCCGATCGAAGACGCCCGCGAAATTTTCAATGTGCTGCGCTGGGGCGACGGCTACTTCGACATCAATGACCAGGGGCACCTGGTGGTATTCCCCACGCGCAAGCGCGAGGACGGCTGCGTGGACCTGCACCGGCTGGCCACCGAGGTCGGCAAGTGGAATCTAAACCTGCCGGTGCTGTTCCGCTTCGGCGACATCTTGCGCGATCGCGTGGACCGGCTGTGCAACGCCTTCGCCAAGGCCATGGAATACCACGAGTACAAGGCCGGCTATACCGCGGTCTATCCCATCAAGGTCAACCAGCAGCGCGCGGTGGTCGAGGACATTCTCCGGCACGGCGAGGGCCGCGTGGGTCTCGAAGCCGGCAGCAAACCGGAATTGCTGGCGGTGCTGGCGCTCGCGCCACCCGGCGCCACCATAGTGTGTAACGGCTACAAGGACCGCGAATACCTGCGCCTAGCGCTCATCGGCCAGCAACTCGGTCACAAGGTTTACATCGTCATCGAAAAATTGAACGAACTGGACCTGCTGCTCAAGGAAGCGGCCGAGATGCGCGTCAAACCCACGCTCGGCGTGCGCGTGCGCCTGACCAGCACCGGGCGCGGCAAGTGGGAGCACACCGGCGGCGAGAAATCCAAGTTCGGCCTGTCGGCCGGACAGATTCTGGAAGCCGTGGAGCGGCTCCGGACCGCGGGCATGCTCAACTGCCTGCAGCTGCTGCATTTCCATCTGGGCTCGCAGATCGCCAACATCCGCGACGTGCAGCGCGGCATGCTCGAAGCCGGCCGCTGTTTCGCGGAACTCGCGGAACTGGGTGTGGGCGTGCGTATCCTGGACGTGGGCGGGGGACTCGGCGTGGACTACGAAGGCACGCGCTCGCGCAGCTCCTGCTCCATGAACTACAGCATGGAGCAGTATGCCAACACTATCGTGCGTTCGCTGTGGGAAATCTGCGAGGAATACGAGCTGCCGCACCCCGGCATCATCACCGAGTCGGGACGTGCCATTACCGCGCATCACGCGGTGCTCGTGACCGAAGTGGTGGACCGCGAGTCCATACCCGACAAGCCGCTCACCGCGCCCGACCCCGAGGATCCGCAGATCCTCATGGACCTGTGGGAGGATTACGAGAACACCGATGGCCGTTCGCTGCTCGAGGTCTATCAGGATGCGCTCTACTGGAACGGCGAGGCCCAGACGATGTACATCCACGGCGTGCTGACGCTCGAGCAGCGCGCGCGCGCCGAGCAGATTTACCATGCCACCTGTCGCAAGGTGCGTGACGGTCTCAAGCCCACCACGCGCGCGCACTCCGATGCGATATTCGAAATTGACGAGAAACTCGCGGACAAGTTCTTCTGCAATATGAGCGTGTTCCAGTCGGTGCCGGATGTCTGGGCCATTGATCAGGTGTTTCCCATCATGCCGGTGCACCGCCTCGAAGAGCCGCTCACGCGGCGCGCTGTCCTGCAGGACCTGACTTGTGACTCCGACGGCCGCATCGAACAGTACGTGGACGAGGAAGAACTCGAGGCCACCATGCCGGTGCACGCCATGCACAACGGCGAACCTTATTACCTGGGCTTTTTCATGGTGGGCGCTTACCAGGAAATCCTCGGCGACATGCACAACCTGTTCGGCGACACCGACTCGGTGAATGTCGAACTGGACGCCGCCAACGGCTACAAGCTGCTCAAGTCCGAACAGGGCGACACGGTCGAGGAAGTGCTGCGCTACGTGCACTTTGAACCCAGCGACCTGGTGGTGCGCTACCGCAGCAAGATTGACCTGGCCACGGCTCTTGATCCCTACCAGCGCGCCCAGTATCTGAAGGAACTGGAAGAAGGCCTCAAGGGCTACACCTATCTCGAGAAGTGAGGGGTAAGGAAGTGAGGCCGGGCGCTACGCGCCCTGTGAGGATGTTGACTCATCATTCCCGCATCCGCTCACATGCAACGAACCGCCTGACTTCCTCACAACCGCCCGCACTCGAAGCGTTTCGCACCGGTAACCAGAAATGCAATCGCCACCCCAAGCTCGCGCCTCGCTCTTCGCCAACCGCAACTTCACGCTGCTGTTCGGCGGCAGCTCGATTTCGGCGATCGGCGATCAATTCACGCTGGTGGCGCTGCCATGGCTGGTGCTGAAGCTCACCGGCAATCCCGCGGCGCTCGGCATCGTGCTGGCGGTGATGGCGTTTCCGCGCGCAGCCTTCATGCTCATCGGCGGCGCGGTCGTGGACCGGCGCTCGCCGCGGCGCGTGCTGCTCGAAGCGCGCGCCGCCAACGCCGCGTGCATCGTGATCCTGGCGGTGCTGGTACTGACCGGCGCCATCCACATGTGGATGATTTATCTGCTGGCGCTCGGCATCGGCCTGTCCACGGCGTTCGCCTATCCGGCGGGCACGGCCATCCTGCCGCAGCTCGTGGAGCTGCAGCAGTTGCGCTCGGCCAACGCGCTGTTCATGGGTATGCGTCAGTTGGCGTTGATCGTCGGGCCGGTGCTGGCCGGATTCGTGATCGCGCTCGGCGCGCATGCAGTGTCCGCGCAACACCTGCCGGACGCGCGCGGCATGGGTCTGGCGTTCAGCATCGATGCGGTCAGTTTTGTCGCGTCGCTGGTTTCATTGCTCATGATCCGTATCCGCGCTGATTTCCATCCGGCCGCGGCCCGCGGCGGCATGTTCGCCAGCGTGGCGGCCGGCCTGCACGGCGTGTGGAAGGATCTGCCGTTGCGCGCCTTCGTGCTGTACGTCGCCATCGTCTCCGTCTTCGTGGGCGGCCCGATCCAGGTGGGACTGCCGGTGCTGGCGGACACGCGTCTCAACATGGGCGCGGCCTCGCTCGGCATCCTCATGACCGCGAACGGTGTGGGCATGTTCGCCGGCAGTTTCCTGTCGGGAGTGGGCACCCGTCTGCTGCGCGGCCGCCTGGGCTTCATGGTGCTCGGCTTCGATGCGCTCTCCGGTCTGGCGGTCGCCGGCCTGACGCTCGTGCACGCGACCTACAGTGGTGCGGTATTGCTGCTGTGCGTCGGATTGCTCACCGGCATCGTGCAAATCGCGATATTTACCTGGATTCAGCAGCGCGTGCCGCAGGAACTGATGGGCCGCACCATGAGCATTTTGATATTTACCTTTATGGGGCTGGGGCCGATCTCAGCCGCGATCGCCGGGGCCCTGCTCAAGGTGATCTCGCTGGGCGCTTTGTTCGGCATCGCTGGCCTGGCGCTTACCGTGATTGCACTCTGCTGCCTGGCCAGCCGGCAATTGCGCGGTATCCGCGCCGTTGAGCCGCAGCCGGCAAAAACTGCCGGTACCTAGGAACGCATCCTTGGCCGCGGTTAAAACCCCGGGCGGCGAATCCCGAACTTCCGCGAATTGCCTGCCCCACATCCCTGGCTGATCGTGACGCGCATGGACCGCGACTCCAACAGCAGTGTGAAATTCCAGGACTCGGCGGCCGACCGACACATGGCCGAGGCGGCTTCCTTGTGGAGCTATCTCCCGCAGTTGTTGCGTTATCCGGTACGCGGTTATGCGTTGGGCGTGCTGGTGGTATTGGGCGCACTGCTCGCCCTGACGTTCCAGGCCGGCGTGTTCGGCTTGGCCATGCTCGCGCTACTGGCTTGCTGGCTGTGCTTCTATGCGCTCGAAGTGGTGGGCGATACAGCTTCGGGACATGCGCTACCGCCGCCGCTGGGCACCGAGGTTTTCAGTGAATTTGATTTCGGCAGCATCGGCCTGCTGCTGGCTTATCTGGTCTTTCTCGAAATGGTTCCGGCGTATTTCGCGGTGTTCCATCATCAGTCCGCGGCACGCTGGCTCGCGATTGTCATGCTGTTTTTCCTGCCGGCGTTCATCGCACTTTTGGCCATGGAAGACCGCTTCTGGCAAGCACTCAATCCGGTCAAGCTGGTGCTGTTTATTTGGCGAACGGGATTTGCCTATCTGATGATTTGCGCGGTCATGATCACGGCTCTTGCGATAGCCATCGTGCTTGGCCGGCATCTCGTCTCGGCACTGGCCTACATGCTGCTCCTTTACTGTCTGATTCTCGCCTGCCATACATTGGGCTTTGTCGCGTATCACCGCCAGGACCAGCTCGGGCTGAGCGTGGCAACAGACAAACCCACACAGGAGACACGCCAAACCGAAGCGCGGCAGGCTGCGCTCAATCGCCTGCTGCAAAACATTGACCGCCTGGCAGCGCAAAACCATGCCCACGCGGCGGCCGTGCTGGTGCTCGCGCCTGCCGTAACGCCGCTACAGGCACGGGTTTTCCACGAGCAACTTTTCGAGGCGCTGCGCGCACGCCGGCATATGGCGCTGGCCCTGCTCGCCGGCGCGAAACTCATGGAAGTACTGCTGGAGGAAATGCGGCGCGAACGCGCGCTGGATATTTACGAACAATGCCTGGATATTGCCTGGCGTTTCGAGCCGCGCAGGCTGGCACACGGCGTCCCGCTCGCCGAAACCGCGCTGCAAATCCGGCGCTTCGGCCTGTTCGAAAAAATTGTCGCCGGAATCAGCGCTCGCCACCCGGGCACGGACATCACCATTTCCTTGCAATTCCTGAGCGCACGCTACCTGGCCGAGATCCGCAAAGACGATGCGGCGGCGCTGGCGGCACTCCAACCGCTGCTGGCTGCGCGGGCGCATCCCTGGCACACGCGCATCACGGCGCTGCATCGCGTGCTCGATAATTCGTCACTGATGTCTTGATACCATCGTCTGACCAAAGAGCGGCCTCAGCAATTGATGTTTCCAGCAGACCCGGGGAGTACGCATCCATGAAAGTGGGATTTATCGGTCTCGGTGCCATGGGCTATCCCATGGCGCTCAATCTGCACAGGGCGAAATTGCTCACCGCAGTATTCAACCGCACAGGCGCGAAGGCTGAGGCACTGGCGCAGGAAACCGGCTGTGTTGCGGCGCAAGACATCAGCGCACTGGCCGGATTGTGCGACGCCGTGGTGATTTGCGTCGCGGCTGATCAGGACGTGCTGCAAGTCATAGACGCGCTGGCCGCAACACTCAAGCCGGGGAGCCTGGTGATTGACTGCTCCACGGTGAGCGCCGCGACTGCGCGTGAAGCCGCCGCGCGTCTTTCCAAACGCAAAATTGATTTTGTCGACTGCCCGGTTTCCGGCGGCACTGAGGGCGCGAAGCACGCCATGCTCGCCATCATGTGCGGCGGCAAGGAAAAACCTTTCCAACGTGCACAGCCAATTCTGAAAGCACTCGGCAAGCGCATTGTGCTCATGGGCCCGGTGGGCGCCGGCCAGGCCACCAAGGCGGTGAACCAGATTGCCGTGGCCGGCATCGCCCAAGCGGTCACCGAAGCTCTGGCCTTTGCGGAAGCCGAAGGTTTGCCGTTAGACAAAGTAATTGACGTGGTCGGCAGCGGCGCGGCCGGTTCATGGTTCATGGCGCACCGTGGCCCCACGATGAGGGAGGGCCGCTACCCGCTGGGCTTCAAGGTCAGCCTGCATGACAAAGACCTGGGCATCGTGCAGCAGATGGCCGTGGCGCACGGTGTGCAGTTGCCGGTGGTGGAAATGACGCGCGTACATTACCGACGCCTCATGCAGGACGGACACGGGGACGAGGACATTTCGGCCTTGTTCCGTCTCAAGCGCCAACTGTTCGGGCACTGAGCCGGGCGCGCTGGCCGCACGGCGCAAACCTGCCGGTACCCTTGCCGGCCGCAGCGGAACCGCCGACACTGGTGTACATGGCTAAAGCCGAATACGCCCGACGCGCAACCGACGAGTTTTTCCTGCCGGATTTCTGCTCCGCGCCGGTGGTATTGATCGTGGTGCTGATCGCCGAACTCACCGCCTTCGTGCTGGTGGTGGCGCGCAACCTGCCGGGCGAGGGTCCGGCCCTGTGGCTGGACCTGGCGCGCATTTCGCTGTTTTTACAATGGATCGCACTCACCAGCGCCGGGGTGCTGTGCGCCACACGCAAGTACCTGCGGCGTATGCCGCTGCGTCACGCCGCCGGCGTAAGTTTTATCCTGCTGCTCATCACCACCGGAGTGCTGAGCGAAGTGGCTTTCGAGCTCGCACGCTATACCGGCATCGGCCAGGGTTTCCTGCCCGGCAGTCATGGCGGTTTCCTGTTGCGCAACCTCATCATCTGCGCCATCGTCAGCGTGCTGGTGCTGCGCTATTTCTACGTGCAACATCAGTGGAAAGCCAACGTGCAGCGCGAGGCGCGCGCACGCATCGAGGTGCTGCAGTCGCGCATCCGCCCGCATTTCCTGTTCAACAGCATGAACACCATCGCGGCCCTGATTCGCAGCACCCCGGACCTGGCGGAACGCACCATCGAGGATCTCTCCGATCTGTTTCGCGCCAGCCTCAAGCAGACCAGCCCGATGGTGCCACTGAGCGACGAGCTGGCCATAACGCGCCAGTACCTGGGCATCGAGGAATTGCGTCTGGGCGAGCGTCTCAAGGTCAACTGGCAGATTGACGCGTTGCCCGTGGATGCGAACGTGCCGCAATTGATGCTGCAGCCGCTGCTGGAAAACGCCATCTATCACGGCATCGAGCCCCAGCCGCACGGCGGCAGCGTGGACGTGGTCGGCCGTTTCGAGGCCAGGACCCTGAACATCCTGATCAGCAACCCGCTGCCGCCCGAGGGCGCCCCGCGGCGGCGCGGCAACCGGATTGCGCTCGACAACGTGCGCCAGCGGCTGGCGCTGGCCTGGCCGGACCATGCCACGCTTGACGCCCAGGCGGTCGATGGCGTGTATCGTGTGCACCTGAGTTTCCCCTACGAGAGCCATACCCCATGAAAGTGCTGGTAGTGGACGACGAGTTGCCGGCGCGCACCCGGCTCAAGGAACTGCTGGCTGCAATCCCCGACTGTGAAGTCGCAGGCGAAGCGGCCGACGGCCGCGAGGCCCTGCAGATGTGGGAGGCCAAGCAGCCGGACGTGCTGCTACTCGACATCCGCATGCCGGTAATGGACGGGCTGGAAACCGCGCGCCATCTTGCCGCGCAGGACAATCCGCCGGCGGTGATCTTCACCACCGCGTATGACGAATTCGCGGTGGATGCTTTCGACACCCATGCCATTGCTTACCTGTTGAAACCGGTGCGCCAGGAAAAGCTGGCCGGCGCCCTGGCGCGCGCCCAACGCCTGAACCGCATGCAACTGACGCGCGTCACCACCGAGACCCGGACCGCGAACGTGCGCCAGCATATCTGCGCGCGCCTGCGCGAGCGCCTGCACGTGGTGCCGGTGGAACACGTTCAATGTTTCATCGCCGACCAGAAATACGTCACGGTCTGTCACACCGAAGGCGAACTGCTCATTGATGAATCCCTCAAGGACCTGGAAACCGAGTTCGGCGAGCGTTTCCTGCGTGTGCACCGCAACGCGCTGGTGGCGCTCAAATATGTGCAGAGCCTGGACAAGAGCGACGACGGACACTTTCTCATCCGCCTGCGTGGGCGCGAACAGCCCGTTGAAGTCAGCCGCCGGTTGGTGGCCACGGTGCGCGCGCGCCTGCGCGGCCGGCTCTGAATCCGCGCGCTGCGTTTCCGTCGCCAGCATTTCCGCGCCCGCCATGTCCCCGCGCCCGCTCCGCATTGCCACGCGCAACAGCGCACTCGCCTTGTGGCAAGCCGGGCACGTCGCCGCGCGGCTGCGCGCGCTCGCGCCCGCGCAACCGGTGGAACTGCTGCCGCTCGTAACCCAAGGCGATCGCGCGCTCAACGCTTCGCTGGCGCAAGCCGGCGGCAAGGGCTTGTTCATCAAGGAACTGGAAACCGCGCTCGCCGACGGGCGCGCGGATCTCGCGGTGCACTCCATGAAGGACGTACCGGTTGCGCTGCCGCACGGGTTCGTGATTGCCGCGGTGCTGGAGCGCGAGGATGCACGCGACGCTTTTGTGTCGCGCCGCTGGCCGAGCCTCGCGGCGCTGCCCCAGGGTGCGCGCGTCGGCAGTTCCAGCCTGCGGCGCGCGTGCCAGCTGCGCCACCACCGCCCGGACATCGAGCTGCAGCCGCTGCGCGGCAACGTAGATACCCGGCTACGCAAGCTTGAGCGCGGTGAATACGACGCCGTGGTGCTGGCGGTCGCGGGATTGAAGCGGCTCGGACTTGCGCACACAATCAGCAGCGTGCTCGAGCCTGAAATCTGCCTGCCGGCCATCGCCCAGGGCACCATCGGCATCGAGTGCCGCGCGAATAACCGGGAGATTCTGGATTTGCTCACGCCCCTCAGCCACGCGCCCACATGGCAGCGCACGCTCGCCGAGCGCGCGCTGAATCGCGGCCTGTCCGGCAGTTGCCAGCTGCCGGTCGCGGGTTACGCGGAACTGCAGCAGCACGCCAGCCTGCGGCTGCGCGGCTGCGTCGGCCTGCCGGACGGCAGCCGCCTGATTGCGGGCGAGGCTCGCGGCTCGGCGGCCCAGGCCGAAGAACTCGGTTTGCAACTCGCCCATGACTTGCTGGCACGCGGTGCCGCCGATGTGCTGCGCCAAGTGTCCGGAGCCTGACCGTGGCCGCCCCCAAACCGCTGCGCGACACCGGCATCGTCATCACCCGGCCGGTGCACCAGGGCGAGGCGCTCCAGGCGCGGCTGGAAACCAAGGGTGCGAGCGTGCTGCACTTCCCTACCATCGAGATCCTGCCGGCCGCGCGCAGCAGCGAATTACAGGACTGCTTCGGGCGGCTGGAGCGCTACCACTACGCGATTTTCATCAGCCCCAACGCCGTGGATTACGCCGCCGACTTCATGGATTTCGGGTCGCTGCCGCCCAAGCTCAAGCTAGCCGCGATCGGCCCGGGTACCGCGCGCGCCCTGAGTGTGCACGGCCGCAAACCCGACATGCTGCCGCGCGACGGCGCGAGCAGCGAGGCGTTGCTGAAGCTCAAGGCGCTGAATGCCGTGACCAACAAACGCATCCTCATCGTGCGCGGCCAGGGCGGACGCGAGTTGCTGGCCGAGACCCTGGAAGAACGCGGCGCCGAGGTGGAGTACGCCGAGGTTTACCGGCGCGCAATACCCCGCATTGACCACGCCGAACTTGGCAGCTGGTTCCGACAGGGCAAGGTGGATGCCGTCGCGGTCACCAGCCGCGAGGCGCTGCTGAATCTCGATCACATGCTGAGCCCGGGGCTGACTCCGTATCTGCGTGCCTCCCAGCTTTTGGTGTCGAGCACGCGTGTGATTAAACTGGCGGGAGCGCTGGGCGTGCGGCGCCGGCCGCTGGTCGCGGCGGACGCCAGCGACCGCGCGCTCGTGCACGCGCTCGTCAACTGGTGGGCCCGCCAGGGACGTGAACAACGCAAACACCGGAGGGAGCATGAGCGAAGCGCCTGATCCCCGCGAAGCCGGCAGTCGCGAGCAGACCGCGATGCCTGCGGCAGCGTTCCCGGCCCGGCACCGGCATTGGCCGGGATGGCTGGCATTGCTGCTCGCGCTGGTGGCACTGGCGCTGGCGATTGCAGGCTGGGTGAACTTCAGCCGCACTGAAGAACAGCAATTCGCGCGTCAGAACTCGGAACTGCAGGCCGCGAATCGGCGGCTGGATGTGCTCAGCCAGACCGCGGCGCTCAAGAGCCAGCTGGACAGCGAGCAGAACAACACCCAGCAGGCACTCAAGAACTTCAGCGATCAGCTCGACAGCATGGGTGCGGCGCTCACCGATCTGCGGCGGCGCTCCGAGCGCGGCCGCGATGCCTGGATCAAGGCGGAAGCCGCCACCCTGCTTTTAGCCGCCAACGACCAAGTGGAACTGAATTCCGATCCGGCACTGGCGTTGAAAGCACTGGCCGCCGCCGACGAACGCCTGAAATTGCTTTCCGACCCGGGGCTGATCCCGGTACGCCAGTTGATTGCCAGGGAAGAAGCCGCGCTGCGCACAGTGCCGCAAGCCGACATCCCCGGCATGGCGGTCACGCTCACCAGCCTCATGGAATCCGCAGGGAAATTTCCGCTGAAGCGCGTGGCGCCGGAGCGCTACACCCCGGGCACCGCAGCTCAGCCTGCCGATAACGACCGCGCGCGGCTCACCTTGTGGCAGCGTTTCAAGGCCGGCCTGGACCGCCTGGGACGGGACATCTTCACGGTGCATCACCGCAACCAGCCGATTGAACCCCTGCTGACGCCCGAACAGGATTACTTCCTGCGCCAGAACCTGGAATTGCGGCTCGCGGCGGCACGCGCCGCCTTGCTGCAACGTGACAGTGCGGCGTTCCAGAGCAGTGCCCAACTCGCGCACACCTGGCTGGCAACGTATTTCAACCCGCAGGATACCAGCGTGAAGGCCGCGATCCAGGAGCTCACGCAAATGCAGGGGCAGCAGCTCAATCCGCCGCTGCCGGACATCTCCGCATCGCTCACGCTGTTGCGGCGCCTGGAGCCGCCGCGCGCCAGCGCGCCATGAAATACGCGTTCTACATCCTGTTGGCGCTGTTGGCTGCAGTGATCATTGCCGGCGCACTGCACGTAGACAGCGGCTACGTGCTGCTCTCGTGGCGCAACACCAGCGTGGAGATGTCGCTCGGCACGCTCGCGGTGCTGATCCTGGTGGTGTTCTTCGGCCTGTACCTGCTAACCACGCTGGTGGTCAAACTCTGGGCATTCCCGCGACGCGTGCACGAGGCCATGGAGCGGCGTCGCGAGGCGCGTTCGCGGCGCTCCGCCATCCGCGGCCTGATCGATCTCGCCGAGGGCCGCTGGGCCGACAGTGAGCGCCATCTGATTCGCCACGCCGCCGACAGCAAGGTGCCGATGATCACCTACATCGCGGCAGCGCGCGCCGCACAGATGCAGGGCGCACACGAGCGCCGCGACACTTATCTGCGCCGCGCCTACGAGCGCGAACCCGCGGCGCAACTCGCAGTGCTGCTCACCCAGGCTGAATTGCAGATCGCGCATCGCCAGTACGAGCACGCACTTGCCACGCTGCGGCGTCTGCAGGAACTCGACCCGGATCACGCCTACGGCTTGAAACTGCTGGCACGCCTGTACCGCAAGCTCGGCGACTGGCAGGCGCTGCATGCGCTGCTGCCCAAACTGCGCGACACGCGCGCCTTGCCGCGCGCGGAAATCGACCGGCTGGAAACCCAAGCGGTGAGTGTACTGCTGGAGCGCCTGGATACCTCCGCGGGAGCGCCGCAGGCCGAGGCCATGTGGAACGCATTGCCGCGGCGCCAGCACAGCGACGCCGGCATCGTGCGCGCGTATGCGCAGTTTCTGCTGAAATGCGGCGAGTCCAAGACCGCCGAAAGTGTCGTGCGTGAGGCGCTCAAAGCCAATTGGGACGAGGAATTGATTCTGCTCTACGGTCAAACGCGCGGCGATGATCCAGTGCGGCAATTGGCGCGTGCCGAGGAATGGCTGGCGGAAAAAGGCGAAAGTGCCGCGCTGCTGCTGACCGCAGGCCGGCTGTGCGCCACAGCCCGCCTCTGGGGCAAGGCGCGCAGTTACCTGGAATCCAGCATCGTGCTGGGCGCGCGCCCTGAGGCCTACGAGGAACTCGGTCGGCTGCTCAAGACCCTGGGCGAGCCGGAACACGCCATGCAGGCATTCAGCGACGGTCTGGCGCTGTCGCTCGGTCAGAAGATCAAGGCATTCAAACCCGGCAAACCGCGCTTGCGCCGTGTGCGCGGCTGAATTCAATCGTTACTGTATATCAGCCCGCATACGCGGGCCTCAAATCTTTTGAATTGTTGTCGCAAGAAGATCAATCAGAATCTTTCGAGTCGTCGGAATTTTCCAACACCTTACCGGTCTTCGCGTCCACGCCTACTTCGTGAATCAGTTTTCCGCGGCGGATGTCGAACGAATAGCGCAAGCCGCTGCCACCCTTCTCTTTTTCCAGCCCTTCCTTGAGAATTTTGCCGGGAAAGGTTTTGAGCGCGATGGTGCGAGCCTGCGCAAGGCTGATCCGGGCTTCCCGGGCGTATGGCTGCCCGCTGTAAGCCTGAGCGGCTATCAGTGGCAGCGTGCATGCCAAGACGGCGATGATGCACGCAGTAGATATTTTCATGACCTGACTCCTTGTTGTTACTGACGGCCAGAGGCTACCATGGGAGCCGACATCGGTCCGGTGACCAAGATTAAATTTGGATTACGATTTGTTCATGGATGCCGACATAACCCCAAAAACTTCTTTCGTGAATTACTGACCCAACATGCAAATACCCGAAATCCTGGTGATTGAATCCCAGCACCGGCCGGGCAACCTCGGCCGCATCCTCACTGCCATCGGCGAATGCGGGATCATGGTGGATCACATCACGCTGATGCGCCGCGCGCAAGACAAGAGCGTGTGGGAAATCACCGTGGAGATGGACGAAGCTGCGCGCCAGCAACTCAATGCCCGGCTCGCCGAACTGCCCTACGGCAAGCTGCTGGGCCGCTCCGACCGCGTGTTCAACCGCCATCGCGGCGGCAAGATTGAAACCGTTTCCAAAGTCCCGCTGGACTCCATCCAGCAGTTGCGCGATGTCTATACACCGGGCGTCGCGCGCGTGTGCCTGGAAATCCAGAAGCATCCGGAAGAAGTCTGGGACTACACCAACCTCGGCAACACCGTGGGCATCGTCACCAACGGCACGGCGATCCTCGGGCTCGGCAACATCGGCGCGATTCCCGGCCTGCCGGTAATGGAAGGCAAGGCGATGATTTACGCCAAGTTCGTCGGCATTTCCGGCGTGCCGATCCTGCTGAGTGATACGGATCCGAAAAAAGTGATTGATGCGGTCCTCGCCATCGAGTCCTCGTTCGGCGCCATCCACATCGAGGATATCGCCGCGCCCGCGTGTTTCGAGATCGAGGAGACCCTGGCCGCAAAACTCGCCAAGCCGGTGATGCAGGACGATCAGCACGGCACCGCGGTGGTGACGCTGGGCGCGCTGCTCACCGCCACCCGCCGCGTCAAACGTGAGCTGAAAGATTCAGTCATCGGCCAGATCGGCTTGGGCGCCGCCGGCATCGGCATTTCACAATTGCTGCTGCATTACGGCGTGCGCCAGCTGCTGGGCACCGACCTGCGCGAGGAAGCTCTGACACGCCTGGAACGCATGGGCGGCAAGCGCGCCACGCTTTCCGGGGTGATGCAGAAGGCCGACATTGTGATCGCCACCAGCGGCGTGAAGGGTTTGATCAAACCGGAGCTGGTGCGCAAAGGGCAGTTGATTTTCGCGCTCTCCAACCCGGAAGCCGAGATCGAGCCGCGCCTTGCGCTCGAACACGGCGCGGTATTCGCCACCGATGGGCGCAGCGTCAACAATGCGCTCGGCTTCCCGGCGTTGTTCCGCGGCGCGCTCGATGCGCGCGCCAAGCGTTTCACCCATGAAATGTACTTGGCAGCCGCGCAAAAGCTCGCGGAACTCGCCCCGCCCGACGAATTGCTCCCGCACGTGCTGGATAAGTCCGTGCATCTGCAAGTGGCGGAAGCCGTCAAGGCAGCCGCGATGCATTGATGCATGCCGCGTCTGGCTGCATCCACCAGGAAATCACATTCACGGTCTTACCCGGGAGCCGCCTTACATGCACCTCAAACGCCACGCAACAACTGCCCGTCATATTTCCGCGGTCTACGTCATATCTGCCGTGCTGTTAGCGGCCGGCATCGCCCCGGAAATCGCTGCGCACGCGGATGCCTTGAGCGATCTGCGTACGACACTCAGCAAGCTAAGCGACCAATCACCACTCGAAGCGACGGTGGACGTGAAATGGAGCAACGTCAACAAGAAAGAGAATAGCGGCAAGCCGCAATCAGCAACGGTGTTGTTCGACATTGAGCTGGGCAGCGGTTTAAGAATGCATTTCAGCTCGGCGTCACTGCAGCAGGCTGATACCGAGCTCCAAGCTGCGATCGGAGATGCCGATCACCCTACACCCACCGTGGCACTGCTCGGAAACGACGTTGATCCACTCACCATGGAACATCTGCTCACGCGCGGACCCGCCTTGCTGCGTCTGCTGGCAAACGCCTCGGCCGCGACTGTCAGTGAAACCACGCTTTGGGGACAGCCTGCACGTGAGCTCCTGGTTCAGTTGCCGCAGCCTAAATCCAAGGACGTGAGTCTCAAGGATTATCAGCGTACGGTGAGCATCTGGCTCAATGCCGACGGCGTACCCCTTGCGTTTACCGATCATAGCCAGTTCAAGGCGTGCCTGCTGTTCCTCTGTGCCACCACCGACAGCACCGAGTCGGACCGACTCGATGTGGTCAACGGCCGCCTGGTGGCTACCTTGGTATCGCGCGATCAAAAACTGTCCGGCCTGGGGCAGAATACCGACAGTCACATTGTTTACACGCTGATCGTGCAAGCTGCCAAACCGGCAACCAAAGCCGCCGGAGCCAGCTCGATTCAGTAAACCCACCTGTAGCGCCGATAGCAAAACGCCAGCAGCCACAGCGGGCCGATCAGCAGGAACAGCAGATCCTTGAAGAACGACGGCTTCTTGCCCTCGATCTTGTGACCGATGAACTGGCCAATCCAGGCGACCACGAACACGATTGCCCACACAAGCCACGGCCAGGCGACCGTAAGGTTTACGCCGTAGACGATAAAAATCATCGCCGCCGTCACCAGCGTCATGCCGAGCGCCAAGCGCCAGGCGAGCGCGTAGTAGTAGATCAACACCACAACGGCCACCAGTACTCCCCAATTGAAAAATGCCGAGCGCGCAGCCCATGCCTGAGGCACAGGGATGGACCAGAGCAAACCGATGACCGCTAACATGATGAGCGGCACGCACGCCCAGTGCAGCGTCTTGTTCACGGGGTGGCCGTGACTTTCGCCGTATTCGTCCAGCCAGCTTTGTACCGTGCGCATGGACCTGTCTCCGTGACACTGGCCTTAGAATAACGCGCTTTCCCCGGAGCCTGCATGGGCCTGCTGCAATTCATCGCCAAACTCAGATTTCTGCCGGAAGCCCGGCGGCTGGAGCTGTATCCGCCATTCTTCAAGATGCGCATCAAGGTGCTGGAAGTGCGCGACGACTGGCGGCACGTGCGTGTCAAACTGCCGCTCACCGCGTTCTCGCGCAATCTTTCCGGCGACATGTTCGGCGGTTGGCAGGCGGCGCTCGCCGATCCGATTGCGGCGCTGGCCTGCGCGCGCGTGTTCCCCGGTTATGCCGTATTCACGCGCGCCATGAGCATTGACTTTGAAAAGCCGGGACGCACGGATCTGGAACTGCGCTTCGACATGCAGCCGGAACAGGAAGCCGCCATCGCCGCGGAACTCGCGGCCAACGGCCGCGCCACACCCACTTTCGAGTACGGCTATTTTCTCGCCGGCGGCGTGCAGTGCACGCGCATCGTCAATACGGTCGCCATCCGCCCGCGCGGTTATGCGAAGACCAGCACGGAACAGGTGGACCTCAACAGGGCGCGCCAATAGGCCTGAATTTTCGCCGGGATTGCATGCGGCCGGCGCCGGCCGGAAAATACCGCCATTGCCTCTCTCCAAGGAAGCCGCCATGAACACATGCCGCCCGCTGATTTTCACGAGCGTCATCGCGCTCGCCGCTTGCACGGCGCTCGGCGCCTGCACCACCCTCAACCCCTACACCGGTCAGCAGCAGACCAGCGGCCTCGCCAAGGGCGCCGCCATCGGT
The DNA here is from genome assembly GCA_035279405.1 of Gammaproteobacteria bacterium. NCBI lineage: Bacteria > Pseudomonadati > Pseudomonadota > Gammaproteobacteria > Gammaproteobacteria bacterium. The sequence continues at coordinate 7,418 of DATEHU010000040.1, read as the reverse complement.
GCGGTCGGCGGCGCGGTGGCCGGCGCGCTCATCGGCGGTGGCAGCGCCCGCAAGCGCGCACTCATCGGCGCCGGCGTCGGCGCGCTCACCGGCGCGGGCATCGGCTACTACATGGACGTGCAGGAAGCGAAACTGCGCCAGCAGTTGCAGGGCACCGGCGTATCGGTGACGCGCAACGGCAACGACATCGTGCTCAACATGCCGGGCAACATCACCTTCCAGACCAACAGCTCCCAGCTCAATCCCGCGTTCACCAACGTGCTGCATTCCGTAACGCTGGTGCTCAAGGAATACAACAAGACGCTGATCGACGTGGACGGTTTCACCGACAGCACCGGCTCCCCGCAGTACAACGTCATGCTGTCGCAACTGCGCGCCCAGGCGGTGGCCAGCAATCTCGAAGCCCAGGGCATCCTGCCGGCGCGCATCGCGGTGCAGGGATTCGGCGAGGCCAACCCCATCGCCAGCAATGCCACGCCCGAAGGCCGCGCGCAGAATCGGCGCGTAGAATTGCATCTCGCGCCGTTGACGGCGAATTGATCAGGCCTGAGATTGTGGGAGTGGCGATATTCGCCGCGATTCGGGCACAAGATCGCGGCTGAAAGCCGCTCCTACAGTTGGAATAAAGACCTAAATCTCGATCAGACCGTCAGACAGTTCCTCGGGATTACCGGGTTCGGGCGGATAGTGCCTGATTACAGCCGCAGTGAGCCTATGAGTTCTGTCTTTGGTGCTTGTAGTAATGATCGCGCGAATTTCCCACGGTTTCCAAGCAGCCAAAAATAAAAGCGCTGATTCGCCTGGACTTTTGTTCAGGGGAACCGGATATTTCAGGAGTCGTACAGATATTTGAGGCATTGGCCTGGACAATCTCTCTTTGGAATTCGGATGATTGCATAAAGGCCTCCACCTCCTGCTGCCAGGCATTCAGCTTGACATAAATGTCGTTGATTAAGTTTACTGTCTGTGCTTCGCTTTGATTCCAGCTAAAAATTTTGGAATTGAGATTGAGAGTTCGTGCCGCAAGCTGCGCATTCTTTTCGAGAAGCGAAGCGGTGTCTCTGAGATCCTGCAACGTTTTTTCGTTAGAGGCGGCAATTTTGGCATTGCAGTGGCGTACATAACCGGGAGCTTGCGCAGAATTGGTAATCATGCTGCCGTTGTTACAAAAACCACTGCAGCCTGACGACAATGCAGCGGAATCCGCATTTTTCGCCAATTGCTCCAGACGGTTGGGTCCTCCGTATTGGTTACATTGTTTGCGCACCGTCTCAAGCTCACGCTTGTGCTCGTTAGTCTGTTTGTCATGTCGCTTTAAACGCTTCGCATACTCATCTTGATCTTTCGATAGCCGAGCGTTTTCAGCATCGAGCTGTTTTTTTTCCCCCATCAACGTCTGTTGTTTGCTCTGCGCTTGTATCAATTGCTCAGAAAACTGTTTACCTGTGGAGATGTAATGGTTGATTGTAGTGTCAATTGACTCCGCATGTGCTGCAAGAATGCCGGCTTGAGCGAAGTACGCCGTTAGAATAAGAAAATAAGATATCGGTCGTTTGCCGTGTTTGCAGATAAAGGTCACAATCATATCCCGTCAACGCTGATCCGATCTCGATATGAAAGCCCGCCTAAGCAAAGCCTAGGCGGGTTGGTTTCAAATCATACCAATGACTCCAAGCCTCAGGGCGTTGAGGTGCAGGTAGGTGCTTTTTGATCTGGGCAGTTTGTTATGCCGCCATTATTGGGCTGTACATGGTTAAAGCCGAAGAATTGAAGAACAGCATTTTCAATGCGATTCCAAACCGATAATTGACTATACCCGACGTTAGCCGACACGGCTGCGGCTGACAACCCCAAAAGAGGCAGACAATAATTTCTTCATGTGAATGCTCCTCAAAATTAAGGGTGGAGGAAATCCTGCAATGTTCAGTTACTTCGCAGTTAACCGAATATTCCCCGCCCCCCTATAGTGGTTGTCAATGGTGGAATCGCTCAAATACACACGCCCATCTCGCTTTTCAAATCTCTATCAAGCCGTCGGACAGTTCCTCGGGATTACCGGGCTCGGGCGGGTAGTGCTTGGCCATGGCGGTGCCGCAGGCGCCGATTGCAGCCACGAAGCCGTCCACCACGCGTCCGGCCTTCACATCTGTCACGAACGCCTGGACGATGCCCCGCCAGTGCGCTGCGCCGATTTTTTCGTGGATGCCCTTGTCCGCCACGATTTCCACGTAATGCTCCGCCAGCGACACGAAGAACAGCACGCCTGAGTGCTCACGCGTCATGTGCACGCCCTGTTCATAGAATTGGGCGTGCGCAAGGCGGCGGGCGCGTGAGTGCTTCACCCAGCGCGGCACCAGGCGCAGGTGCAGTTCCGGCGCGAACAAAAACAGCAGTGCCAACACGACGAACAACAATAACTGGATCTGATAGATGTGTATCCAGGCGAGCGGCGCGGAAACCAGATACAGGATGCCCGGCAGAATCAGCGCGGCCATCGCGGCCCACAGCAGCGGCAGAAACACATAGTGGTCGCTGATGCGCGCTACCACCGCCACGAATTCGCCGCTGGTGTTTTTCTCCGCCGTATGAATGGCGGCGGTAATGCGGGCTTTGTCGGAGTCAGAAAACTCGATCATGTCCATGCCTCGTTGCTTCTTTGCTCCCCGCTTGAACACTTGGGTGCGGGGTTCTACGTTTTTTGTGCTACGTGCTAAGTGCTGCGTGCTGCGGAAAAGAGGGTCGGTCTCCGACGCAGCACCCAGCACACAGCACGCGGTACTTCTTCCTACCATCCTCCAGAAGCGCCGCCGCCGCCGAACGAGCCGCCGCCGCCGGAAAATCCGCCAAAGCCCCCGCCTCCGAAGCCGCCACCAAATCCGCCGCGTCCGAGACTCCCGCCCAGCATGCCCAAGGCCATCCAGCCGAGCCAGCCCATGCCGCTGCCGTGCATGCCGGGAGCGCCCGGCCCGCCGCCACCGCGGTAGAAAATCGCGCGGATCAGCGGAATGAGTGCAAACGCAATGATCAACAAAAGCAGCAAGCCGGTACCCGAACGATTGCGCACCTGCTGCTGTTGCACAGCCTGCTGCTTGTGGCCAAGCACGCCGAGAATCGCCTGCACACCTGCCGTAATGCCGCCTGAATAATCGCCCTGCTGGAAACGCGGCGCGATGATGTTGTGGATGATCTCGAAACTCTGCGCGTCGGTGAGCGTACCTTCGAGGCCGTAACCCACCTCGATGCGCATCTGCTTCTCGCCCACGTCCACGATCAGCAGCGCGCCGGTGTTCTTGCCCTTCTCACCAATGCCCCAGTGACGGCCGAGCTGATAACCCCAGTATTCGATGGGATAGCCGTTGAGCGTCGGCACCGTCACCACCACCAGCTGGGTGCCAGTGCTCTGCGCGTAGCCCGCGAGCTGCTGTGAGAGTGAATTGAAGACCGCAGGTGACAACAGGTGCGCCGTGTCCACCACCGGACCGCTCAACGGCGGGAACGGCGGCATGCCGGCATTGAGAGGATTGCTCGCCGCGAATACGGGCGTCGCGCATGACCCAGCCAGCACCATCAGCAGCGCGGCCAAGCCATGCGTTGCAGGCTTGAATGCTCCCGGTTTACCCCTCACGCCTCACTCCTCACCCCTCACTTAATTTACGGCGTGCCGGAGAAGTTGACCTTGGGCGCCTGCTGCGCCTGCTCCGAGATCGTGAAGTTCTGCACCGGCTGGTAGGTGCTGTAGAACATCGAGTGGTACCAGCGTCCGGGTATGGTGGTGAGCGTAGTGTCGTACTGCTGCACCGCCAGGATGTAATCGCGCCGCGCCACCGCGATGCGGTTCTCCGTGCCTTCGAGCTGCGCCTGCAACACCAGGAAGTTCTGGTTGGCCTTGAGGTTCGGGTAATTTTCCGTGACCACCATGAGGCGCGAGAGCGCACCGCTCAGCGTCGCCTGGTTCTGCTCGAACTGGTGGAAGGCCTGCGGATTGGTGAGGATGTTGGCGGGAATCTGCGTCTGCGTGACCTTGGCGCGCGCATCGGTGACCGCTTCCAGCGTGCTCGATTCGTGCGCCGCATAGGCTTTCACGGTGGCCACGAGGTTGGGAATCAGATCGGTGCGCCGCTGGTATTCGTTCAGCACCTGGCTCCAGGCGGCCTCCACGCCCTGCTTCTGGGCCGGAATGGCATTGATGCCGCAACCGGCCAGCAGCAGCGTACAACTAAACACAGCCGCCAAGGCGGTCAACTTGCGTACGGGATGACTCAACATGGCAAGGCCTCTCAATCCAAAGCGCTGGAATTGCGCGCAATCATAGCACCGCGCCCGTGACGGCCGCCCTGGGTGCCGGACGCACGGGTTAATATGGGCACAGACCCGCAATTTAACCTGCGCATGGAAGACGGGGAGTTGGCATGGCGCGACAAAAACGTACAGTGGTCCTGGTGCACGGCTGGAGCGTGCGCAATACCGACACTTACGGCGGGTTGCCGGAACGCCTGAAGCTGGAAGCCCGGCACAGTCCCGATCTGGAACTAGACGTGCGCCAGATCTGGCTGTCGGAATACATCAGCTTCCACAACGAAGTCACCATCCCCGACATCGCGCGCGCCTTGCAGGCAGCGCTCGTGCGCGAGCTGGGTGACGCGCTCAAGCACAAACAGCGCTTCGTGTGCATCACGCACTCGACCGGCGCGCCCGTCGTCCGCGCCTGGTTGCAGCACTTCTACATCGGCCGCGGCGAGCGCAAACCGCCGCTCAGCCATCTCATCATGCTGGCACCGGCAAATTTCGGCTCGGCGCTGGTGCAGCTCGGCCTGTCGAAGCTCTCGCGCCTCAAAGCCTGGTTCGAAGGCGTGGACGTGGGCACCGGCGTGCTCGACTGGCTGGAACTCGGCAGCGCCCAAAGCCTGGCGCTCAATCTCGAATGGCTGCAGCAGGGTGCGGCTTACATCGGCCCGCAGGGATTTTTCCCGTTTGTGCTCGCCGGCCAGTCGCACGATCCCAAGCTATACGATTTCATCAACAGCTACACCGCGGAGATGGGCTCCGACGGCGTGATCCGCGTGGCTGCGGCCAACCTGAACTACACGCATGTGCGCCTCGAGCAGATGGCGCCCGTGCCCGACCAGAAATCGAAACTCGGCTTCAGCGCGCCGCGGCTCGTTCCCGATGCGCCGGCAGTATCGCCGGCGGTGCCGCTAGCCGTGATTCCAGGCGTGTGCCATTCGGACCTGCGCATGGGCATCATGCGCAGCATTCCCGCGGACGTCACGCCCAACGCCACCGTGGACGCCATTCTGCAGTGTTTGCGCGTCGCGAGTCGCAAGGATTACGCCTCACTGTTCGACGCCTTCCGTGTGCAAACCGCGGAAGTGCAGCAGCGCGAACAGGTGGAAGACCGCAGCGTCATCGGCCCGTTCGATCACCAGGTAATCGTGGACCCCTGCAGCATGCTGGTGTTCCGGGTGCGCGACGATCAGGGTAATGCACTCAAGGATTTCGACTTGCTGCTTACCGGCAAGGACGGCAATCCCAACAGCCTGCCGCCGGGATTTTTCATCGCCCGGCAACGCAATCATCTGGATCCAGGCACGCTGACCTATTACCTCAATTACGCGCGCATGCAGGGAAGCCCGGCGGTGACCTATAAAGACAAACAATTGCGTCCCACCCTACGGCCCTGCGAGAGCCTGGGCCTGCACGTGATTCCCTATCCGCAGGAAGGTTTCGTGTTGTATCAGCCCGCCACGCTCACGGCGTCCGCGGAGAATCTCGCGAATTTCATCAAGCCCAACCAGACCACCATAGTGGACATCGTCATGCGCCGTATCGTGCGCGAGGGAGTCTATCGCCTGACCCAGAACCCCTCGCCTGAAGATTTCACCAAGCAGCCGCCGGGCAAGCCCATAACTTGATTATTTGGAGTTGCGGTCATGAACAAAAGCAAAGTCATTTTTGCCCTGACACTGTTGTCGGTCCTGCTGCTGCAGGCCACATATACCGTGGCGGCCACACCGGCAACCGAACGCTTGGCGCTTGCTGGCCATCACTTCACGGTTGAAATCGCGACCACGCCGCCGCAGTGGGAGCACGGCCTCATGTTCCGCACACACATGGCGGCGAATCACGGCATGCTGTTTATATTCCCCGACGTGCAGACGCGCTACTTCTGGATGAAGAATACGCTGATCCCGCTCGACATCATTTTCTTCGATGCCCACAAGCGGCTCATCAACGTGTCGGCCGACACCCCGCCCTGCAAGGCTGATCCCTGTTCCACTTACGCCAGCACCGCGCCGGCTCAATACGTGCTGGAACTCAATGCCGGCATGGCCGCGAAGCTGGGCCTCAAGTCCGGCAATCGGTTCACGGTCCATTGACCGCAGGTTTGTTGCCTGCGCTCCGGCGCGCCAGCGTATAGCCGAGCAGCGGACGCAGAATCAGATAAATCAGCGCGGCGCCGGCGCCGCCCAGAAGCAGCCACGCCACCACGCCGTGCAGGCTGTAGAGCCAGAGCTGTTCGAGCGCGTGCCGAAATCCGGAATGCAGCAGCTCCAGCAACTGGCTGCGGGTGAACGGCAGCGGCGGCTGATGGAAAATCCACTGTCCTGCCTGCATGAAGGGAATCAGCAACAGCAGTTGCAATGGATAGGCCAGAAAATTCACCGCCTGGATCAGCGGCAGATTGAGGCGGAACACCACGGCGACCAGCGCACACAGAATCGTCGTGGTGCCGAGCACCGGAGTCGCGCCGAGCATCACGCCCAGTGCCAACGTCAAGGCAATCTTGTGCGGCGTCATGCCCTCGCTCAGGAGCGCAATGACCAATCGCGACAGCTTAAGCTCGCGCAAATTCATGTCTTCCCCCGCATGCGGCACTATGCCACAGAATAGCGAGCCAGCTAATGTCGTAACGGGCGCTCAGTTCGGCCGGACGCCTCATCCAACTGAAGGGTCACATGCTATGATTGCGCCCCATCAGGCCGCGGATTCCCGCGGTTTTTTACGTTAGCCGGCATGCAAGCGCTCAGTATTCACGGCCTCACCAAGACCTATGGCAACGGCGTCGTCGCCCTCAAAGGCATCGACTTTGAGGTAAGCGAAGGCGAGTTCACTGCGCTGCTCGGGCCGAACGGCGCCGGCAAGACCACCACCATCGGATGCGTTTCCAGCCTCCTTGCTCCAACTGCCGGTCATATTCGTGTGATGGGACATGATGTGGTTCGCGACGGAGTGGCTGCCCGCCGCAGCATTGGCGTCGTGCCGCAAGAGATCGCGCTGTACGATGATTTGTCCGCGCACGAAAACTTGAGCTATTGGGGCGGCGCTCAAGGATTGCGCGGCACTCAACTCCAAAGCCGCATCCGTGAGGTTCTGGAACTCACCGGACTGCTCGACCGCGCCAAAGAGCCGATCAAGCA
>DATEHU010000039.1 GCA_035279405.1 Gammaproteobacteria bacterium | reverse complement strand
ATAGGACATCACGCCGTAGAGTCCCACCGCTGCCAGCACCAGCGCCAGCGCGGCAAACGAGCCCAGCAGAAAAGTCTGAAGGGTCGTGTCCTGCATGCCATCGGCGATAATGTCGTCCATGGTGCGCACGTGATACAACGCTAGAGTGCTGTCGAGGTCGCGAACCGCTCCGCGAATCGCGGTCACCACGCCCGCCGGCGCGACCTTGGTCTTCACGGACACTGTCGCGCGAATTCCTCCCTCGCCCAATTGAAACGTCAGCGGTTCATAATTTTCGGGAATCGACGGTTGGCGAATAGACCACTGGCGCTCATCACGCGCCACGCCGATGACGATGCGCTGAAGCTCGTCGCCTGCGCCGGTATAGCTCTTGCCGACCGGATTCTGATTCGGCCAGAACGCTTTGGCCATCGCTTCGTTAATAATCACAGGGAACGACAGGCCCGGCGGCAGTTTCACCTTGCTCGGATCTTTCGCGGAGGTGTACAGCGCACTGATTTGCTGATTCAAGTCCGCAGCGTGCTGCATGTCCTGTTCATTGAAGGTGCGCCCTTCCACCAGCGAGATGCCAAAGGTCTTGAAGTACTCTGGCGTGATGTAATTCACTTCCACGAGCTGATTGGCCAGCTTCGGATTGGTGTTACCCGGCACGGTGACGTAGCCGTTGCTGCCGCCGTCAATCGCGATTTCCGTTGAGAGCGTCGCGCTGGTCACGCCGGGAATGCGGCTGGCACGCGCGGCGACCTGATCCAGAAATTGCCGTTGTGCGGCGATGGTTTTGTATCGGGTGTCAGGCACGTTGACGCGCATGGTAAGCACGTTATGCGGATCGATGCCAATATCAGCAGAGCGCAGCCGCGCAAAGCTGCGCATTAACAGTCCCGCTCCCACCAGCAGAGCCAGCGAAACAGCGATTTCCGCGACGATGAGCGAGTTGCGCAGCGCGCGGCCGCTACTCGTCGCGCTGACGGCATTGGCGCTCGATTTCAGTTCCTCGCTCAAGTCCAGATCGGAAGTTTGCAGCGCGGGCGCGAGCCCAAACAGAATTCCCACCAGCACGCTTATGCCGATCGTAAAAAGCAGCACCGTCACATTCACTTGCACGGAGTTAACGCGCGGGATCGGCGACGTTTCCGCAGTCTGCAACAGTGAAACGCCCCACACGGCTCCGAGAAGCCCGAGGGCCGCGCCCCCGAGCGCCAGCAAAACACTCTCGGTCAATAATTGCCGCGCCAATCGCCAGCGGTTTGCGCCCATCGCCGCGCGCACGGCCATTTCGCGAACGCGCAACGTCGAACGCGCCAGCAGCAGGTTGGCGATATTCGCGCACGCCACCAACAACACCAGCGCCACCGCGCCGAGCAGAATCAAAAGCTGCCCGCGCGAGCCGCCCACCAGCCTTTCCTGCAGCGGGAACACGAGTGAATGAATGTCCTGATCATTCGGCCCGCGATATTCCTTATTGAGCCGCGCCGAAACCGCCAGCAAATCAGCGCGCGACTGCTCAACGCTGAGTCCGTCCTTCACGCGTCCAATTGCGTTGGCCCAGTGGCTCCCGCGGTTGTGAACTTGCTGCGAAGTCATATCGAATGGCGTCCACAGATCCGTTCCCGCCGGAAAATTGAACCATCGCGGCATCACGCCGATGATGGTGTACGGCTCGCCGTTCAATTGCACGGTCTTGCCCAGTGCGTCCGGCTTTCCCCCGAGCCGCCGCTGCCAGAAGCCATAGCTGAGAATCACCTCATGATCTTTGCCGGCGGCGTCCTCGCCTTTCGCGAAAGTTCGTCCGATCAGCGGCTGCACGCCCAGCGTATCGAAAAAGTTGGCTTGCGTGCTGATAGCCGCTGCCGCCTCGGGAAGATCGCCTCCGCCTGCGCTATTGGAAACCGCGGATGCAAAGGACATATAGGAATAGAGACTCATGGACGAGAACGTTGTGTTCTGCGCCTGCCAGTCAAGATAGTCTGCCCCATCAAGCGGAAAAGCCCCCGGCGCGCTTTCCGTTTCGCGCAAAGACACCAGTTGCGCGGGATTCTTGAACGGCAGCGGCTTCAGTAGCACCGAATCGATCACCGAGAAAATCGCAGTGTTTGCGCCAATCCCCAGCGCCAGCGTCAAAATCGCGATGGCTGTGAACCCCGGCGACTTCGCCAGCACGCGGAGGGCGTAACGTACATCCTGCAGCAGTGTGCGCATTCGAGTTCTCCTAAAGTTCTTGCCAGCATTTCATAAGTGGCCATTGGTCAGTGATGAGTAATCAGTGGCCAGTGGCCAGCAACCAACAGCAACCGGGCTCAAGCCTGTCATTAACCAACAGCAACCTACCTCCAGCCTGTCATTCTGAGGCGTGGATTTTGCGCCGAAGGATCTCGCCCTGGCCTTTGAATCTTGGGCTCGGCGAAGCGTCGCTCGACTCGAAATGCGCCGAGACGAGATTCTGCGCTCCGCGGAAACGCCCCGCTCAGAATGACACCAGCCACTGCTTTTCCCCTCTCAACTTTCGACTATTGACTCTCGACTCGCATTACTTGCCTTAACTGTCCACTCGTCACTGATCACTGCCCACTTACCCTTCACTCATACCTCAGCGCCACCATGGGATCCACACGCATCGCCCGCCGCGCCGGCACGTAGCACGCCGCCACCGCCACCAGCGCGAACAAAATCGCCACGCCCACAAACGTCGATGGATCCGTCGTCGTCACCTCATACAGCATCGACGTCAGCGTTCGCGTCACT
>DATEHU010000038.1 GCA_035279405.1 Gammaproteobacteria bacterium | reverse complement strand
TGGGGATCTCGGATCGCAGCATGCGGCGTTGGAGACAGCGCTACCAGAAGCACGGTTACGACGGACGGTTCGACCGGCGGCGTGGCCGGCCCAGTCCCAAGCGGGTGGAGCTGGAGAAGGCTGAGGAAGTGTTGCAGCTCTACCGGGAGAAATACTTCGACCTGAACGTGCGGCACTTTCACGAGAAGCTGCGGGAGGTGCATGGAATCGGGCTGAGCTACACCTGGGTGAAGCTGGCGTTGCAAGGAGCAGGGCTGGTGAAGAAGGGACGCAAGCGGGGCGTGCATCGCAAGCGCCGGCCGCGGCGGCCGCTGCCCGGGATGCTGCTGCACTTGGACGGGAGCAAGCACCCGTGGTTTCAGGACCAGCGCTGGTATGACTTGATTGAAGTGGTGGATGACGCCACCAGCGAGACCTATTACGCGCAGTTGGTGGAGGAAGAATCGACCCGCACGGTGATGGCGGCGCTGAAGGAAGTGATCGAGCGGAAGGGGCGTTTCTGCGCGCTCTACAGCGACCGGGGGAGCCATTTCTTCGAGACGCCGAAGGCGGGCGGGCCGGTCGATCCCCACCGTCTCACGCAGGTGGGACGGGCGCTGCACGAACTGGGCATTCAGATGATTCCGGCCTACTCGCCGCAAGCACGGGGACGGAGCGAGCGTCGCTTCGGCACCTGGCAAGGGCGCTGGCCGCAGGAACTGCGCCTGGCCGGGATCGGCACGGTGGAGGAAGCCAACCGCTTTTTGCGGGAGACCTCGATACCGGAGATGAACCGGAAGTTCAGCGTACCCGCGACGGAGAAAGGGCACGCCTTTGTGCCGGTCCAGGGCCAGGATCTGGATCGCATCTTCTCGGTGCAGCAGGAGCGGGTAGTGGCCAAGGACAACACCGTGCAATGGGGAGAGCGGGTGTGGCAGATCGAGCGCACGACGTGGCGGGGAACGCTCGCCGGCTGCCGGGTGACGATCTGCGAGCATCTGGACGAGCGGGTGACGATTGTCTACGGACCGCACGTCGTCGGGCGCTTCAGCGCTACGGGCGAGCCGCTGGAGAGTTCGAAAAAGGCGCGGGCGCCACGCTGTGGAAATGACGCGCCGAGGAAAGCCTGGAAAACTCCAAAAACCAAAGCGAGTTTCCCACGCTTCCCTCCGCGCTTGGAAATCCGGCGAAAAGCACAAACGCCGGATTCCCACATTCCCACAGC
>DATEHU010000037.1 GCA_035279405.1 Gammaproteobacteria bacterium | reverse complement strand
TCAGACGCCTGGCGCACAATGGACATCATGCGATGAATGAAGCCGATGCCACCCTGTTGCGCAAGGGCGATCGCGAGGCGCGATTCGGTCACAGTGTCCATTGCCGAGCTTACGATGGGAATGTTCAACGGAACATGGCGGGTCAAGAGCGTTCGGGTTTCAACCTGGGCAGGTAATACTTCGGACTTGCCGGGGCGCAAAAGCACATCATCAAACGTTAGCGCCTCGGAGATGTTGCCATCGATCATAATGTTACCTTGCTGAAGACGGCTTTCGGACTTGAACATCCGATTCTAGTTCCCTTCGCCAGGGTGGTCAAGGCGGCTGCCCCCTCGGATGTTCTTAGCAAGTTAAAATGTCCGCTTTTTATAGCAAGTGAAATGTCCGGTTTCGCCTTTCCTTCGGCGCTACCCGAAGGAGCCCGTAGGGCGACTGAGGTTAGCGCCGAACAGCGCCCCCGCGCCCTCATTCAGGCCGCCTTCCCCTTGCGGCCGGGCTTCCTCACTTCCGGCTGCATGAATTCGCCTGCGGCGCTATACCGGCCCAGGACGTGAGGGCCGTAGAGCACGCTCCACCGGTTGTCCAGATGCTCGCAGACCGTTACCCGGCAACCCGCCAAGGTCCCACGCCAGCGGCTCTTCTCGATCTGCAGAACACGGTGGTCCAGGCGGACCGTGTTGTCCCGATTCACGGTCCGTTCGTGCTGGATCGAAAAAACGCGGTCCAGGTCCCGGCCCTTCGCCTTCACGAACGCGTGCCCGGACTCGACCGCCGCCACCGTGAACCGCCGGTTGAACTCCGCCACGTAACGCTCGCGCAGGAAACGATTCGCCTCCTCCACGCTCTTGATCGCGGCCAGCCGCAGCTCCTGCGGCAGACGCCCTTGCCAGGTCTGAAACGCCCGCTCGCTCCGCCCCCGCGCTTGCGGCGAGTAGGCCGGAATCATCTCGATCCCCAACTCCTTCATCGCCCGCCCCACCTGCGTCAGCCGGTTCCGGTCCACCGCCTCGCCCGCCTTCGGCGTCACGAAGAAATGACTGGCCCGGTCGCTGTAGAGCGCGCAGAACACGCCTCGCTCTTCCACGACCTGGCGCAACGCCGCCATCACCGTCCGCGTCGATTCCTCCTCCACCAACTGGGCGTAGTAGACCTCGTTGGTGGCATCGTCCATCACCGCTATCAGGTCATACCAGCGGTCGTCCTGGAACCATCGGTGCTCGCTTGCATCCAGATGCAGCAGCATCCCCGGCAGCGGCCGCCGCGCTCGGCGCTTCCGGTGTACGCCGCGCTTCCGCCCCTTCGCCACCAGCCCGGCTCCTTGCAGCGCCAGCTTCACCCACGTATAGCTCAGCCCGATCTGGTGCTCCTCGACCAGCTTCTCGCGAAAGTGTCGCACATTGAGATCGAAATACGTCTCCCGATACAACTCCATGAGTTTCTCCACCGTTTCCACCGGCACGCGCCGAGGACTCGGCTTGCCTCGCCGCCGGTCGTACAGCCCGTCGTAGCCGTAGATCTCGTACCGCTTCTTCCACCGTCGCATCTGCCGGTCACTGATCCCGAGAATCTCGGCCGCTTGCCACCAGGTGATCTTCCTGGCCATCGCTCGCAAAATCACTTCCTGCACTTTCATCGCCCGCTCCGTCGCGGCTGCACCGTA
>DATEHU010000036.1 GCA_035279405.1 Gammaproteobacteria bacterium | reverse complement strand
ATCATCTTGGAGGTCTGCTTCTGCCAGACAAATAGCGCGTAGCGTACAAGATCGGTATTTGTGAGCAGCCCGTGGTCGATGTCGAACGCGATGTTTTTCAGATGCCGCGTCTGTTGTCTGATGATGGTTTGGGGAACAGGCAGGACCGGCGCGTTGATGCAGAGTTTGCCATTCGGCCGCAGCACCCTGGCGCACTCCGCCCAGACGGCCTGCAGGTCGGCAAGGTAGTCTTCGTATGACGTCCAGGAATTGTTGCCGCCGGCGTATTCGACGGCGGTCCAATATGGCGGCGAGGTGACGATCAGATCGATGCAGCCAGGCGGCAGGTCGGCCATGACGGTTGCCGCATGGCCAACGATGAGGTGCCCGATACAAGCATCGAGCGCCGTATTCGCCTGGTTTTCCAGTGCGGTCATTTCGCCGCCGGCCGAATCGGGATCGTCACCGAGAAAGCTTAGACCTTCCTGGAACAGCATCAATCCGCCGCCGGCGGCCGCATAGTCTAGTTTTATAGATTTGGTCGCATTTTCTTCGGAAAACCGGTGACCACTTTTCCGGAAAATGCTCTAATCTTACTGAGTCAGAAAGTCGCGGGGTTTTCCGAGGCAGAATCGGTTAAGCGGCGAGATTCAAGGTGTTAGGCAGGGGGTCTGACATGATTCTCGATACGCCGGACGAGAGTGGATCGCGGTTTGTAGCGTATGTCGAGGGGCTTATGAGCGTGGTGGGCCATGCGGATCGGTGCGGGCCGCTGCGGGATTATTGCACCGGGCTGATGTTGCCCGGCGCGCGCAAGAGCGTTGAGCCGATGGCAGCGCGGACAGCACCGGCGCGGACGGCGGCACAACACCAAGCTTTGCTGCATTTTGTTGGCGTTGCAGCTTGGTCGGACGAGAAGATGCTGGCCAAGGTGCGCGAGATGGTGCTGCCTGCGATTGAACGGCATGGCCCGATCGAGGCCTGGATCATCGACGACACGAGTTTTCCCAAGCAAGGCCGACACTCGGTTGGGGTGTCGCACCAATACTGCGGCCAGCTCGGTAAGCAGGCGAACTGCCAGGTGGCAGTATCGCTGTCGCTTGCCAGCCATCATGCGAGCCTGCCGGTGGCGTATCAGCTTTACCTGCCGAGAGCGTGGGCTGAGGATCGCGTTCGCCGGGACAAAGCCAACGTGCCTGCCGAGGTCACCTTCAAGACGAAGCCGGAGATCGCACTCGAGCAGATTCGCTGGGCGTGTGAGGCAGGGCTGGCGCGCGGGACGGTGCTGTTGGATGCCGGTTACGGGCATGACTCCAAGCTGCGCACAGGCATTGCGGAGCTGGAGTTGCCTTATGTGGCTGGCATTCTGCCGCACACTTTGGTATGGGCGCCGCAGGCGCGACCCGGCCATGCCCCCAAGAAAGGCCGTCGGGACGAACCTAACGCAATCTCGGCCAAGCAAGTTGCCCTTTTGCTGCCCGCGCAAGCGTGGCGTGCAATCAGGTGGCGGGAAGGCACCAACCAATGGCTGTCATCGCGCTTTGCGCGGGTGCGCATCTGCGTTGCATCCAAGCACGAGCGATTCAACAATCCCGACCGAGAGTGGCTGCTGATCGAATGGCCCGAGGGTGAGGAGGAGCCCACCAAATACTGGCTCTCCACGCTGCCAAACACCATACCATTGCGCGACTTGATTGATGCGGCCAAACTCCGCTGGCGCATTGAGCGCGATTATCAGGAGCTCAAGCAAGAGGTTGGGCTCGGCCATTTTGAAGGGCGCGGGTGGCGCGGCTTCCACCATCACGCCACACTGTGCATCGCGGCTTATGGATTCCTAATCTCAGAACGGGAGACGATTCCCCCCTCAGGACCTCGCTCCGCCACGCTCTTCGCGAAATTTGCGGTTCCCAACGGTTACCAACCCCGCGGCTCCGCCGTTGCGGCCTGAGCGGCACATTCCAAACTCCATCGCAACGATGCATCAAAGGCTCACCGTTGCGATCGTCAAAAGGCTGCTACGATGTCCGTGCTGTGCTGCAATTAATCGGCGCTACCGCGGACAAACGACGCTTGTGACGCAGTAAGA
>DATEHU010000035.1 GCA_035279405.1 Gammaproteobacteria bacterium | reverse complement strand
GATATGGACGAGCCTGTCAAGAGGCCAAATCTCTCATGCTATGGTTCCTGTTCTTTCACGCCGGGCAGGCGCGTCCTGGCCCTGGAAGCGAGGCGGTTCTCGACGGTAATCACTCTGATATCGGTTATGAAAATGATAGTGCCCCATGGCTGACTGCTTCTACCATAGAGGAGCCGGGCCATGGGGCACGATGGGACGCCAGCCACGGGCAGGCCGTCGCGATTATGGACCACGAGTCCGTTCTGATATCTGGCCGCCCCTGCGACTGACCCGGTTGCGCTGCGAGCGCGAATGCGTAGGTGTTGTGTTGCCCAGCTGGGTCCGCACAAGGGGGAGAATAGCATGCGGACGATAGGCCTTGACGTCCATAAGCACTTCACGGAGGTGGCCATCCTCGAGCCAGGGCGCGAAATCCAGCACAGCGACCGCATCCGCACTACGCCGGCGGCGCTGCGAGCGTTCGCCAAAACGCTGCGTTCGACGGATCATGTCGTGCTTGAAGCCAGCATCAACACCTGGCCCATCGCCGAGCTGCTCAGCGCTCACGCTGGTCGAGTAGTCGTGTCCAATCCCATGCGGACTCGCGCGATCGCTAGCGCTAAGGTAAAAACGGATCGGGTCGACAGCGCCATCTTGGCCCAACTGCTCGCGGCTGACTTTATCCCTGCCGTATGGGTCCCGGACTCCGCGACACAGGCGCTGCGGCGCCAAGCGTCTCACCGGCAGTCTCTCGTCCAGCAGAGCACCCGACTCCGGAACCGCATCCATGCCGTCTTGCAGCGCAATCTCATCGCACACTCCTTCACTGACCTCTTCGGGAAAGCGGGTCGTCGATGGCTCACCGAAGTCGCATTGCCGCCGGATGAGCGCCACCAGGTGGACAGTGCCCTCAGACTGCTGGATGCCGTAGACGCCGAGATCCGGCGGATAGAAGAGCACGTGGCCCAGGCCGCCCTTGAAGACCAGCGGGTGTTGCGCCTGATGACTATCCCGGGGGTCGGCTTGCATACTGCGGTTGCCATTGCGGCTGTGATTGGCGACATTACACGTTTCCCGCGCCCGACTCACCTGGTCGGGTATCTAGGCCTCGACCCGCGGGTGCGCCAGTCGGGCAGCCGCCCTGCCCATACGGGCCACATCAGCCGGCAAGGACAGGCGCACGCTCGCGGCCTGCTGGTAGAAGCCGCGCATTCCACCATCCGCGTCCCGGGCCCGCTGCATGCCTTCTACCAACGCTTGCGCGCTCGTCGTGGACCACAGATCGCCATCGTCGCCGTTGCCCGTAAACTGGCGGTCCTGGCTTGGCATCTGCTCACTCACCACACGGATTATCGCTGGACCCCCGCCAGCCTCACGGCCTCGAAGCGACGTCGCGTCGAGTTGAAAGCCGGGGCCCCAAGCCGACGCGGCCACCCGGCCCGCGCTTCCGAGGCCAAAGCACGTCCTCTCACACCCCAGCAAGAACGAGAGCCCTTGCAACGGGCCGAAGAAGCTTATCAAGTTTTCGTCGCCACCCGCCAGAGGACAAGGAGGAATAAAAGGACTTGACATTTTCATGCGTAATCGCGGATTACCCACCGAAATGGGCAGAGCACGCATGATTGTGATTCGTCGGGAGCGGCCTCCATCTAGGGACGTGGGTCAGCACAGACGTCCGCCTGTG